>JBBSBK010000031.1:0-32756 GCA_038251315.1 Rhodobacterales bacterium
CGGCGTGACCGCGACCGACCTGACCGACGATAGCTTGGCTGACCTTCGCGGCGAACCCGGCATCACCTGCATCGCCGCCGATCTGTCCTCGACCAAAGGCGTCGATGCTCTGATCGAAAGCGTCGGCACCGGCTTTGATATCTGGGTTCATGCCGCCGGTGTCACCGGGGACAAGGGCGACCCGTTGCAGATGGATGACGACGCCTGGAACAAGGCCCTGTCCATCGACCTCTTGTCGGCGGTGCGACTGGCGCGGCACCTGTGTCCGGCGATGATCGGCAAGGGCTGGGGCCGGGTGGTGTTCATCACCTCGGAAAACGTTGCCCAGCCGTACCCCGAAGAAACCGTTTACAACGCGGCGAAATCCGCGCTCCTCAGCTTTGCCAAAAGTGTGGCGATGGAACATTCGGGCAAAGGGCTGCTGGTCAACTGCGTCGCCCCGGCGTTCATCGAAACCCCGATGACGGATGGGATGATGGAAAAGCGGGCCGAGGAACGGGGCGAGACCAAGGACGAAGCAATCAAGTCGTTCCTGAAGGAAAAGCGTCCCTATCTGGTATTGAACCGGCGCGGCAAACCCGAAGAAGTCGCGCCGGTCATCGCATTCCTGTGTTCCGAACTGGCGTCATTCGTGACCGGATCGGCCTGGCGGGTCGATGGCGGTGCGGTGGGGTCGATCGACATTTGATATGCGACAACTGTGGTTTTAATGCCGCCCCTGTCGTGAATGTGAACGCGAGAGCGGACCCCTAACCCCTGCCGCGCGTTGTGGTCGCAACAGAGCAGCATACGGGTACAGGTTATGAGTATGACAGAAATGCATTATGGAAGGGCACTGCAAGCAGCGTTTCGGATGGACGCGACTGACGGCCCGTTGCCGGATCGGTTCTGCGGACTGATCGACAGAATAGGGCAGGCCGATGTGACTGTTGATCGACAGCGCCGGGCGCGCAGTGACATCAGTACGACCCCTGCAACAGACGATTCTCAGGTCATCCCGACGTCGCTGACGTGTTTCAAAAGTTCGTCGTAGCGGATCGGCTTTTGCAGCAGAGGCAGGGCGCGGAAACGATCCGGCAAGACCTCTCTTGTTCCGCCGGACAGAAACACAAACGGCACGCCACGCGCCATCAGACTGTCGGCCACGTCGAACGATGTCTTGCGACCAAGGTTGATGTCCAAGACGGCGAACTGCGGCTGCGTTTCATCAAGCAGGGTCAGGGCCCTTTCGGGGGTGCCCGCAGGTCCGATCACGATCCAACCACCATCCTCAAGCTGCATCTGAATATCCATTGCAATCAACACTTCGTCTTCGACAACGAGGACAGCGCGGATGGTGTCTGTCATTCGTGACCTCCCTTGGGGATGTGTAGAACAGCGTGCAGACCATCCTGATGGTAGCTGACTTTTGCCTGCCCATCAATTGAATGTGAAAGTGAGGTTTCAATCAGGCGGCTGCCGAAACCGCGGCGCTTGGGCGTGATGACGGCCGGGCCGCCGATTTCGCGCCAGTCAAGGCGCACATGGGGCGCATCACCATCAGACACATCGCGCCAGGTGATTTCGATCCGGCCCGTCTGGTTGCTGAGTGCGCCATATTTCGCAGCGTTTGTCGTCAGTTCGTGCAGCACCAGACCCAAGGCATGCGCCAGATCGGGGGCGAGGCTGATATCATCGCCGTCGAGCACCAGTTGGTCGCCATCAATTGCCACATAGGGGCCGACCTGCCGGCGGATCAGATCGACCAGCCCGACATGGCCGCTGTCGGTATGAGTCAGGATCTCGTGTGCTGTCGAGATGGCGTGCAGGCGGCCGATAAAGGCTTTTTGAAACGCCTTCGGTTCGGGCGACCCGCGCAGGGTATGGGTTGCCATCGCCTGAATTGTCGCCAGCGAGTTCTTGACCCGGTGGTTCAGTTCCCCAACCAGCAGCTCGCGGTGGCTGTCGGCCTTTTTCTGGGCGGTCTGATCGACGATGAAAGTGACGAATTCATCCCCCGTCGTGCCGACCTGCGCGGCACTGACAAGGCATGGCCGCGCCACCCCGTCGCGGCCTTGCAGCACAAGATCGACCGGGCCGACGTTGCCGCTGCGGAACAGCCGCGCCGTACTGCGTCGGGCGGTGCCGAAATTGTCGCGGTTGACCACATCGCGCCAGTTCAGCGGCGCGTCGGCCCCGTTCTGCGCCCCATCCCGTGACAGGCCCATCAGATCACGGGCGGCGCTGTTCAATTCGAAAATCGTGCCATCGCGGCGCGACAGGGCAATGCCGATCTGCGAGGTCGCCATCATTTCGCGCAGCCGCAGCTCTGATGTTTGCAGCGCACTGACGTCACGCATCACCCCGATCATGCGCACCGGGCCACCATCGGCGTAATAGAACGACCCCGACGCATCGACCTGAAGAATTTTGCCGTCGGGGTGCAGCATCCGGAAGGTCGATGCGAACTTCCGCCCGCTGACTTTTGCCGCCTCGATCTCGGCCTCGACCCGTTCGACGTCGTCGGGATGAACGCGGTCACGCCAGCGGTCATAGCTGGGGGTTACGGAATCTACGGCATAGCCGCAGTTGATATATTGATAATCTGACCAGTCCAGACTGCCCGTGATCAAATTCCAGTCGAAAATCCCCAACTGCCCGGAATCGAGTGCCAGTTCCAGACTGCGCAAGGTATCGCGTTCGCGGGCAAATGCGGCGATCCTGTCGCTGATATCGACGCCTGACGGGATCAGATAGGTCACAGTGCCGCTGTCATCGAAATAAGGGGCGATCTGAAAATCAATGGTGATTGTGCCGCCCCCGGCGACCTGCACATCGACGTCATAGCGCACCGTATCGCCCTGCGCGGCCATCTTGACGGCGTTGCGCAGGCGCTGCTGGTGGGGGGCCGAATGGGTCCACCAGAAACAATCCCAAAACGGTTTGCCGATCAGATCGTCGCGCGGCACGCCGGAGACGGTAATGGCGGGTTCATTGGCTTCCAGCAGGATGCCGTCAGGCGACAGTACGCCGACAAACGCCAGCACGCGGTCCATCGTCTTGCGCAGCCGTTTGGCGCTGTCGCGCAGTTCCGCGGCCTGTCTTTCGCGGTCGGTCACATCCAGTGTTGACAGCATGACCGACGCAACGTCGCCGTTGATATCTATCGCCGGTGCCCAGGTTGTCAGCCAAACATGTTCCGCGTTGTCCGTCGCCGGCGTGCTGCCGCGAATCTCGATTGGACCGACTGCTGCGCCGCTGCGCAAAACCTCGGCGATGATTGCCTCGGACTGGTCCGCCAAATCCGGCAGCAATTCGGCGGCGGTTTTGCCGATGTGATCAGCCGCTGCGATACCATTGATCGCGGCCAGCGCATCATTGATCCGCAGATACGTCGTATCGGGCGCGATCTGGGCCAGCCCGATCGGCGCGTGCCGATAAATCGTTTCGATATCGGCAAGACTCTGCGTCAGACGCTGGGCGACCACGGTCTGTTCGGAAATATCGACGTACGTGATGACCGATCCATCGACCTTGTCGCCGATCCGATAGGGGGTCACGCGGCGCAAAAACACCCGGCCGTCGCGGTGCGTCGCCTCGCAATGCGCCAGATCGGGGTCGGTTCCGGGCTGGCCGGGATCCGGCAGGGGTGGCTGATCGCGGAAATTGTCGGCGAAATGTTTCAGCGGCCGCCCGATGTCGGACGCGGCCAGATTATAAAGACCGGTCGCCATTGGCGTGAAATTGCGGACCGCCCCCGTTGCATCCAGAAAGATCGTCGCAATCTCGGTCGATGCCAACAGGTTCTGCAAATCGGCGTTGGCGCGTTCCGTGGCAAAGGCGGAAACCTGGATTTCCTCCTTTGACGCCTCAAGCTCTTCGTTGGCGGCCTGCAATGCCTTGTTCATCGACAGCAGTTCTTCGTTCGACGACTTCAGTTCCTCGTTTGCGGTTCCGAAATCCAGCACCAGGCGTTCCAGCTCGTCGCGGGTCCGGTGCAGTTCATCTTCAAGCAAGGCGATCATCGGTTCGGTGTCGGCGCGCGGCGCAGCGGCGTTGTCGGCCTGCCCGGCGACCAGCGGAATCGACTGGAACACGACCATGTAGCTGCCCGCGCTCTGACCCAGTTCCGGCATCGGCTGAACGGTGATGCGCAGCACGTCGCGGTGGTCCGCTTCAAGCAGGTGAACGGTCTTGACCTCGGTGCGCTTTCTGCTTTTGGCACGGGTCCAGGCGGTGCGCAGGGCAGACCGCAAGCCGGGTCGCGCCAGCCGCAGAATCGAATTGACGAAATGGCCGGCGGGCGGTTGCAGAAACGCATCCGCACCCGGCGACAGATAGGTGATCTGCGCGTCCTCATTCGCGATGGCGTAGGGCGGCGCGAATTCGTCCAGCACGATGCGTTGGGCAATCGCCCCCAGATCGACCGCTTCCGGCACCGTCAGCGGTTGCCAGCCGGCCAGCAGCGGCGCACGCGCACTAGTCTCGCGGGGGGTCGAAATTTCGATTCGCTGGGCGATCCTGTGGCGCGCATCAAGGGCGTGAAAGATGTCGGGGTGGCCGGTGACGGCCTCGGACGAACCCAGCAGCAGGAACCCCTTGGGACGCAGGCCGTAGTGAAACACGCTCATCAGCTTTTTCTGCAGATGGCTGCCCAGATAGATCAGCAAGTTGCGACAGCAGATCAGGTGCATCCCGCTGAGCGGTGGATCGCTGATCAGGTTCTGCGGCGAAAACGCGACCATTTGACGGACCTGAGAACTGATCTGCCACTGCCGCCCATTTCGGTTGAAAAACCGCTCAAGCCGTTCCGCGCCGACCTCGTTGGCGATGGTCGCGGGATAGATGCCGCGACGCGCCACCGCCAGCGACCGTTCATTCAGGTCGGTGCCGAAAATCCGGATCGTCTGGGCCGACCCGCAAGCCTCGGCGACTTCGAGGGCAAGGATGGCAACGCTGTAGGCCTCTTGCCCCGTGGCGCAGGCAGGGATCCAGATCCGCACCGGTTCGGTGCCGTCCGCAACGATGAGGGTTTCCAGAACCGTGGAACGCAGCGCCGCAAAGACGTCGGGATCGCGAAAGAACGCGGTGACGCCGACCAGCAGATCGCGCATCAGGGTCTGCACCTCGTCGGGTTTGCTGGTCAGGATCGTGCGATATTCCGCAAGGGTCGTGCAGTGCAGCACCCCGATCCGGCGCAACACCCGTCGCATCAGTGTGGACTCCTTGTAGTGGCGGAAATCCTGTCCCGTCGCGGCATGGACGATGCCGCAAAGTCCGCGCAGTTCTTCGGATGTGATGTTGAGCAGAGGCTTGGCAACGCGCCCGGCCTGCTTGCCGAACGCGATGATGACTTCGGCGACGGCTTCCGGAGATCCATCGAGATCGACGATCCGGCGCAGATGCGCCGTTGTCTGGCTGTCGCCTTCGGGGCTGACCAGTAGCGCCAGACCTTCCGACGTTGTCAGCGGTTCCAGCGCCAGCAACGCCTCGGTATCGTCGGGGTCAAGCGCCACACCTGCCGCCGACGATCCGAACTGGCGCGACAGCGCGTCGATGTCGCGTGTCAGAATACTGCCGCGCCTGCTCGCGTGGGCCGCCGACATTGCATCCAGCGTGAATTTGCCACCGGTGAAATCGAGCGCCACGTCCGGTCCGATCAGCACAATCTGGTTGGCTTTTGGCACTTGGCCGGATTCGCCAGCGATCACCGGCATGCCGGTCAGGCCAGCGAAGTCATCATGTGTCAACGACGGGCGCCGGGTGCTCGCGCGATCCAGAATGACTATGGCGACCCCCGGCGACTGGCCGAGCGCTGTCAGCAGGGGTCCGACAGGCGCAATTTCACCCGCCGGGACGATAACAACGCAGATTGCGGTCGCTCTGCTATCTTGTGGGGCCATCTTGATCTCGGGGGCGGACGATCCGCCCGTTCCATTGTGGTTTATTTCGCCAGCGCGTCAACAGGTTGGCGAGGTCTAGAGGCAAGTACGAAAGAAGGGGCCGCGTGATGCGGCCCCCTCGGTTGTCCGGTGTCTTTCGACAGCATGACGAGATCAATCGTTGTATTCGGGAAGTGCCTTGAGTTCGTCTTCGGTATAGTCGACGTAGACGACCACGTTGTTGCCGTCCCGGCGGACGTCCATCTGGTCGAACTTCAGCGCGACGGGGCGTTCGCCCATGCCGAGCCAGCCGCCAACGTCAATCACCGCTGCGGTGATCTTGCCGTCATCCGACAGCACCAGCTTGCCGATTTCGCCGACCCACTCTTCGCCGGAACCATAGACACGTGCGCCTTCAAGTTCGTCCGATGTCAGCGCCGCGGTATCAACCGTGCCAAGACCGTTGCGATCGGGACGCATCATGCCATTGTCCATCGTGGTGCCGTCAGCAGCCATCGTGGTGCCGTCAGCAGCCATCGTGGTGCCATCGGCAGCCATCGTGGTGCCATCGGCAGCCATCGTGGTACCGTCAGCGTTCATGCCCGCCATCGGGGCATACGGCATGTAACCTTGGGTCTCCATCGCGGCCTGGTCGTATTCGTCGGCGCCTTCCAGCATCGACTTGTCGCCAGTGTAAACGATAAAGAAGTCGCCTTCGTTATCGCTGTCGCGGATGAATGCAAGCTGGTCCATAGTCACGCTGACGTGGCGTTCGCCCATCCCAAGGAAACCCCCTGCATCGACGACGATCGAATTCACCTGACCGTCTGCGGACAGGAGAATGTCGCCGACCTCGCCCACATCATCCCAGTTGGCCGAGACGTCAGCCATGCCCACGGCAGGGTCCATCGTCGTGTCGGCGGCCATGTCGGCTTTCTGGATATAAACGTTCATGCCGACGATCTTGTCGGCGCTGATTTCCATGTCGCCCGCCATATACATCGGGGTTGCCATCGTGCCGTCGGCCGCCACGGTGCCGTCATTGCTCATGGCGCCATCAGCAACCATCGTATCGGTGCCGTCAGCTGCCATTGTAGTTCCATCGGCCGCCATCGTTCCATCGGCCGCCATCGTATCGGTGCCGTCAGCATTCATGCCCGCCGTCGGGACATATGGGGTGTAGCCTTGGGATTCCATTGCGGCCTGGTCGTATTCGTCTGCACCGTCCAGCATCGATTTGTCGCCGGTGTAAACGACAAAGAAGTCGCCTTCGTTATCGCTGTCGCGGATGAATGCAAGCTGGTCCATGGTCACGCTGACGTGGCGTTCGCCCATGCCAAGGAAACCCCCGGCATCGATCACGATCGAATTGACCTGACCGTCCGCGGACACGAGAACGTCGCCGACCTCGCCCACGTCATCCCAGTTGGCCGAAGCATCGGCCATGCCGACGGCGGGGTCCATCGTGGTGTCGGCGGCCATGTCGGCTTTCTGGACATAGACGTTCATGCCAACCAGCCTGTCGGCACTGATTTCCATGTCACCCGCCATATACATCGGGGTCGCCATCATGCCGGACTCGGCGGTCGTGGCGGCAGGCTCGATCGTCGTCGTGGTCTGCGCGGCCAATGGTGCGGCGGCAAAGGCCACCAATGCTGTGGTGAGAAGAAGTTGCTTCATTTCGGTCTCCATTCGTTGTGGCCGTGATGGCCTCTATCTGACAGTCAATGCGCGGCGGACGCGGAAAGTTCCGGTGTGGCGAAATATTTCCGGCCTTCGTGGGTCCACTTACCGGGCACCCGCCATCTCGGGCGGGATTGGTTGCGGCGGCATGTCGCCGGGCATGTCGGGTGGCATCTGCGGCGGCAGGTCCCTGGGAACCTCCGTGGGTGCATCGGCCGGTGCCTCGCGTGGGTCCTGCTGCGGCACTTCGGTCGGGTTCGGGGTTGGCGGGGTGGCTGCCTGCAACGATGTCTGCATCACGTTTCCTTTCGGGTTTCACTGCGGTCGTTGCAGCGGTCTTGACGGGGCAACGCGACAGCGGCGGTACGGGTTCCCTGCCCCCCGGTGGAACACAGTGACCCCGCCGCTGGTTGAATTACGCCAATCAATCGCCGCCACAGGGATCACCACAGATGTCAGGAACCCGCTTGAACGGATTGCGCTATTACCCCGACAGCAAACCGGGGATCACGCGACGCCGGAAGGGCAAAGGCTTTGCCTATGTCGGCCCCGGTGGCGACCCGATCACCGACCGGGGCGAACGCGCCCGGATCATGGCGCTGGGCATCCCGCCCGCCTATCGGGATGTCTGGATATCGCCGCACCCGAACGGGCACCTGTCGGCCACCGGGGTCGACGCCCGCGGCCGAAAGCAGTATCGTTATCACCCGAAATGGGCTGAAGCCCGGTCGCTGACCAAATTTGCGGCACTTGCTGATTTCGGGGCGGCGCTGCCCGCAATCCGTGCCCGGGTCCGCCGCGATCTGGCCGGCCGGCCGGGGGACGAAGCCTGTGCGCTTGCCGCTGCGGTCGCGCTGATCGACCGGCTGTCGCTGCGGATCGGCCATCCCGAATACGCGCGCGACAACGGCAGCTATGGTGCTTTGACCCTGCAGCGTCGTCATGTCCGCCTGACCCATGGCAGACTCGTCATCTCGTTCACCGCCAAGGGGGGGCGGCGGGTGCGCAGACAACTGGCCGACAAACGGCTGCAACAGGTGCTGTCGCGGATCCGCGACCTGCCGGGCGCCGATCTTATCAGCTGGACCGATGCCGATGGGGCCAGCCGATGCGTGTCCTCGGGCGCCCTGAACGACTACCTGGGCAAGACGGGACGGACCGGACCGACGGGGCTCGACCATGCGTTCACCGCAAAGACGTTCCGCACCTGGGCCGGAACCGTCGCGGCCTTCGATGTGGCTTTGCACGCTGAAAGGCCGACGATCACGGCGATGGCCACAGCGGCCGCCGACCGTCTGCACAACACCGCCGCAATCGCCCGCAAAAGCTATATCCATCCGGCCGTTATCGGCTTGACAGCGGCGTCAAGGCCATTGCCCGATCCGGTGCAGCTGACAGGCCTGACCGTCACCGAGCGGCGGTTGCTGGCTTTCCTGCGTCACCTCGAAACCTGATACCAGCGCGCCCGCCGACCTGCGGGAACCCTTGGCAAATCAACGCGACCCCGCCGCCATTCCTTTACCGACGATCATGAACCAGCGGTGGTGGGGGTTGGCGGCACAGTCCGGTTCTCGGCCTCGTTCAGTTTGCTCACTTCAAAATGCACAGCGATCGTATGGTCATCACCGCTGACCTCCTGCGTCAGTGTGCCGCCGATCTGGTGGGCGAAAGCCTGCAGCAACTGTGTTCCAAGCCCCGTCCCGTCGTTCAGCCTTTCTGCCGCCCGCTGCGCGTCCTCTGCGCGCATGTCCGCGGGCAGACGATTTCGCACGGTCAACAGCGCGGTGTCCCCGCCATTGCGTTTCAGATGAACGCTGATGCAGGGCGTCTGGCCAGCCGGCGCGCCGGCGTACTTCATCGCGTTGGTCATTGCTTCTGTCAGCAAAAGCGAAAGTGGCACCGCCTGATCCGGGGTCATTCGAATGCCATCGATGTCGAGATCGAGATCGAACGTGCGTCCGGGCCCACTGCCCAGGGTGATAATCTGGCGGACGATATCGCCAAGAAGTTCATCGGCTTGGATGTCGGCCAGGCCGCTGGTCTGATACAGGCCGCGGTGGATTGTCGCCAGCGACATGACCCTGTCCTGCAAGCCTTTCAGCACTTGTTTGACCTCCGGGGTATGGGTGCGGCGCATCTGCATGTTCATGATCGACGCGATCAGTTGCAGGTTGTTCTTGACCCGGTGATGAACCTCACGCAGCAGAACTTCCTTCTGATGGATGCTGTCCTCGAGTTCGGCCTCGCTGCGAGTGATGCTGTCGGTCATTGCCACGAAGGCATCGCCGACCTCTTTCAACTCGCGTGGGGCACCGTCCATGTCGATCCGGCTGATGCTGCGGTCGCCGTGGGAGAACCGGGCGATTGACCGATGCAATACCCGCATGTGCCGGTTGACAAGCCGTTCCGACGCCCAGCCTGCGACGATCAGACCGACCGCCACCATGATCAGCGGTGGCAGATACTGGGCGATGCCAAGGCGCAGGATCGGTGACGCATCGCTCGGCCGCCAGCTGCTCATCAGATACAACTCGTCCTTCCTCAGAGGCACGACCGCATAGGTCCGTGGCATCCCAGCCGCCGATATCGCCTGAAACACCCGCGCTTCGGATCCGATATAATCGGTCAGCGGCAGGTCGCGTGGAAGCTGTTGGCCAACCGCTTCCGGCCCGCTGCTCGACGTCAATACGGTGCCTTCCCGGTCAAAAGTCCAGAACACCGCGACCGGAATATCGCGCCGGTCGCCTGGCTGCGGCGGGCTTTCCAGTGTGCTGAGGCTGCTTTGCGGCAGCGACAGCACAACATAGCCGCGGTAAACACCGCTGTCGTCGAAGACCGGCTGTGACAGGCTGACGAAAGACAGGCCGGAAACCACTGCGTTCTGATCGACCGAAAACTCAGGCGTCTGCGCCACGACGTTACGCTGAAAATTCGGGTTCTCGGACAGGTCGAAACTCTGATCAGCCGTCGAACAATCCATCGTTCCGTCCAGACGCACAAAGCCGACGGAGGTGGCCTGCGGAATTTGCGCCGCGACCCGCGACATCAGCGACAAACAGGCTGCTGGATCGCCCAGCACCCCGTCGCTGACAGCCAACGCGGTGACAATCCCACGGGCCATCCGGATCAGCTCGATTTCGGGGGCCGCCGTCCGCAGGGTTTCGCCTAACAGCGCCTCGGAGGTGCGACCCTGAATTTCGCCGCGCAGTTGCATGGTCTGGTAGATCGACACGATGCCAAGCGGTAGCAGCGCCAAAGTCAGAAGCAACGCCAGACGAACGCTCAGTCGACCGGGCAGCGGCAGTACGAACCCTCTGTCCGATGCGCCGTTCATCGTCGCCCGACGCAGGCCGTCGGATTGACCGCCATAGGATTTTTTCCGGTGTCCATGAGTCGTGTCCGCTGTTCCGGGGCGCTGCCACAACCAACGGCGCTCGCACGGTTGGGTTCCGTCATGTCAGTGGCACCGTCAGGCTGGTCGTCAGGTTCCAATCGACACATCGACCACGCTCATGGTCGCCGTGTCGGATGCCAGAAGGCTGTCGCCGACATCGAGGTTCAGCAGTTCCGCCAGTTTGATCCGGCCCCGGTTTGCCCGGCTCTTGATCGTGCCGACGGCACAGCCACACATTTGGGCCGCCTCTGAGTAGGAAAACCCGGAGGCCCCCACCAGAACAAGCGCTTCACGCTGTTCGCTGGACAATTGTGCGAATGCGACATTGAAGTCTGCCATCGCAAGGCGTCCGTCGTGGTCGGGTCTGACCGCCAGCCGGGCCGCGTATTTGCCGTCGATGTCGGCCACCTCGCGGCTGCGCTTGCGGTGCATCGAATAGTATGTGTTGCGCAAGATCGTGAACAGCCAGGCGCGCATGTTCGTCCCGGGGGTGAATTTTTCGATGTTTGACCACGCCTTGACGACCGTGTCCTGCACGATGTCGTCGGCTACCGATCCGTTCCGGGTCAGCGAGATTGCAAAGGCGCGCATCGACGGCAGATGGTCGATAATCTCGTCTCTGGGATCATTCGTCATCATCTTCCTTTGGTCCTGCCTTCTCGGCGTCTTTCAGCCGCTTGAGCAAACCCAGAAACTTGTCCGGCAACTTTTCCCGCAGCACGTCGTCGTAGACGCGCTTGAGATTGGCATCGATCTGCTGGTTCGCAGTCGGTGTGTCACTTTTCCGGGCCATCGTTCGGGTCGCCATTCATGCCTGCGGGAATGGAACCGAACCTGACACGAAAGGTTCCCGTCAGATACAACCGGAGTGATGCCATGACCGACAAAACCCCGCCCGACGACCGCAGCGCCAACGTTGCGGCACAGCTGCCTTACCTGCGCCGTTATGCGCGGGCCCTGACCGGCTCGCAGAACAGTGGCGACCGGCTCGCGATGGCGACGCTTGAAAGGATTCTGGCCAATCCGTCGACGATTGGCACAAAGGACAAGATCAGGGGCGATCTGTTCGCCAACCTGCATCGGATATGGACCAAGATCGGAGGAGTTCCCGATACCACCATCGAGACCCATCCGCTGCTGGAACAGCGTGCCCAGTGGCGTTTGCGCGGCCTTTTGCCGGGCTCCCGCGAGGCCTTGCTGCTGAACGCGATCGAAGGCTTTTCAGCGCCCGAAATCGCTGCAATCATGGCCCTTTCACCGGGTGAGGTGACGCAACTGATCGGGCAGGCGCATGACGATATTACCGCTATGGTTGCCGGCGATATCCTCATCATCGAGGACGAAGCGATCATCGCCATCGACCTTGAGGCGATCGTGACCGAAATGGGCCACCGCGTGAACGGCATCGCCCGCACCCGGGACAACGCCATCAGCATGGGCATCAAAATGCGCCCCGACCTGATCCTGGCCGACATCCAGCTTGCCGACAATTCGTCGGGCATCGACGCGGTGAAGGCGCTTTTGCGCGATCTTGGCGATGTACCGGTGATCTTTATCACCGCTTTCCCTGAACGTCTGCTGACGGGTGAACGGCCCGAACCGGCATTTCTCATCACCAAACCCTATGCCGAGGATCAGGTCCGCACTGCCGTCAGTCAGGCGATGTTCTTTGCCTCGACCGAGAGTTTGCGTGCCACGGGTTAATCGGACCGCGCAGCGTCGCGGGCCCGACTCCGAAGAAGAAGACGCGATTCAGGATGCCGGTCCGCTCAATGCGCGGATGATCTACGAAGTCATCCGCCGCAACGGCGACGAAGAATTGCGCCGCCCTGGCAAATCGTTGTTATGGTCGGGAGTCGCAGCGGGCCTTCTCATCAGCTTTTCGGTGCTGGGCGAATCGATCTTTCGCCTGCACCTCCCCGATGCGCCATGGCGGTTCCTGGTCGAAAATCTGGGTTACAGTTTCGGCTTTCTGCTGGTCATCCTTGGCCGGATGCAGCTGTTTACCGAAAACACCATCACCACCGTCCTGCCGCTGGTGGCGCACCGATCCGCGCGCGCAACCGAAGCCCTGCGCAGGGTCGGGGCAGTTTTAAAGCTTTGGGGGCTGGTTCTGTCGGCCAATCTGATCGGCGCGGCGGTGGCGGCAGCTTTCATCGCCTATTCCGGGGCCTGTGGCGATCCGTTGATCGCGGTTGTGCACGACATGTCGGCCCACGCGACCGGGTTTGCGGCGCCGGTCGCCTTCGTCAAGGCAATTCCTGCGGGGATTCTGGTGGCCGCTATCGTCTGGATGATGCCGGGGCAGCGCGGCAACGAAGTGATCGTGATCCTGCTCTTCACCTGGCTGATCGGGGCAGGCGATTTCACCCACGTTGTTGCCGGCAGCGTCGAAATGTGGTTCATGCTTATGGTTGGTGATCTGACGCCGGGCAATGCAATCCTGACTTTCTTTCTGCCGGTTCTGGCGGGTAATATCGTCGGCGGCACGGCGGTTTTCGGCCTTTTGGCGTGGGGACAGGTCAAGGCCGAAGTGGCGCCAGAGCCGGAGTCCTGACCGCCATCGACACGACATGTCCGCCATGAGGAAAGCGAACCTGATGAAAATTGTTTCAGCCCGGCCCGGCCAGTCGGGAAAGGCATTTCTTGCCAGTCTGACATTGGTCTGCGCATTCGTCGCACCGGTTGCAAGTCAGGCCCAGACGACGCCGCCCGACAGCGAAAAGACGGAAAATGTGTCTGCCGTTACCGTCGTGCGTGTGGTCAAAGCCGAGATGATGGCGCAAATCCCGATTTCCGGAACCCTGGTTGCGCGCGAAGAAATCCTTGTTTATCCGCAGGTCAGCGGATCGACCATCGATACCCTGCTGGTCGATATCGGCGACACCGTGACCAAGGGCGATGTGCTGGCCACCCTTGACGACAGCACCCTTGCCGCCCAACGGGCGCAATCGCAGGCCGAACTGGCCCGTGCTGCTGCCAGCGTCAGTCAGGCGCGCAGCCAGATTACCTCGGCATCAGCGGGCGAAACCCAGGCCGCAGCCGCCCTTGAACGCGCCCAGACCCTGCGCCAGAACGGCAGCGGCACGCAAGCTGCGCTGGATCAGGCGCTGGCGACCCAAGCCACCGCCGCCGCATCTGTTGCATCTGCCCGCGACGGGCTTGCAGTGGCCGAGGCGCAGCAACAGCAGGTGCAGGCGATGCTGGACATTGCCAACCTCAACCTCGACCGCGCCACCCTGCGGGCCCCCGCTGACGGTCTGATTTCAGCCCGCAACGGGCAGGTCGGGGCGATTGCCGCATCGGGGGGCGAACCCATATTCCGGATCATCCGCAACGGCGTGATCGAGGTCGAAGCCGAGGTGATTGAAACCGCCCTTGGCACCATTGCGGTCGGCGATCCGGTCGTGTTGCGGATCGCCGGGGACGGACAGGCCGGCGGCACTGTCCGGCAGATATCGCCCACTGTTGATGCCCGCAACCGGCTGGGCACGATCCGGATCACGATCAGCGACGCGGGCCGGGTCCGCACCGGGGTATTCGCCAGTGGCGACATCATCACCGAAAAGCGTAGCGCCCTTGTCGTACCGACGGCCGCCGTGTTGACCGACAGCGGCGGCACCTACGTGCTGGCGGTCGTCGGCACGCAACTGGAAAAGCGGTATGTTACGGCGGGGCTGATCTGGAACGGCCTGCGCGAGATTGCGTCCGGGCTGGCTGCTGACGCCGTCGTGGTCGCCCGGGCCGGTGCATTCTTTGGCGATGGCGACCGGATCGACCCGATCTTCGCCGCCGATGACACCGCGCAAGAGGCGTCGCAATGAACATGTCGACCTGGGCGATCCGCCGCCCCGTCCCCTCGCTCGCGTTGTTCCTTGTCCTGGTGATTGTCGGCCTGGTCGCATTCATGCGGTTGCCGGTCACGCAGTTCCCCAACATCGACATTCCGATCATCACCGTCGCCATCGCGCAGCCGGGTGCCGCCCCTGCCGAGATTGCCAACCAGATCGTAAAGCCCGTGGAAAGTGCGGTCAGCGATGTGACCGGGGTCAACCACGTGTCGTCCACTGCCACCGACAGCATCGCCAACATCACCATCGAATTCGACCTCGAGGTGGACACAGACCGCGCGCTCAACGACATCAAGGATGCGGTCGCCGGGGTCCGCGGCGATCTGCCCGACAGCATCTCCGAACCCAATGTGCAGCGGCTGGACGTTACCGGGCAGGCGATCCTGACCTATGCGGTGTCCGATCCGTCCCGCTCGATCGAAGACCTGTCCTATTTCGTCGACGAAGTGGTGGCCCGCGAACTGACCGGAGCCAGCGGGATCGGCAAGGTCAGCAGGATCGGCGGCGGCGATCAGGCGATCGAGGTCGAACTGGACCCGGACCGCCTGCTTGCGCTTGGACTGACGGCGTCGGACGTGAACGACCAGTTGCGTCAGAACAACGTCGACCTCGGCGGCGGCTCGGGCGATCTGGCGGGGCAGGAATTCTCGATCCGCGCCCTTGGCAGCGCCGACACGATTGTCGATCTTGCCGCGACCCCGATCACCCTTTCGGGCGGCGGATCGGTGCGGCTGGACGATCTGGGTGTGGTGTTCAACGGCGCGCAGGATGCGGCGTCCTTTGCCATGTTCAATGGCCAGCCGGTTGTCGCCTTCGGCGTGTTCCGCACCACCGGCGCCAGCGACCTGACCGCAGGCGACCGGGCCAAGGAACGTATTGCCGCATTGGCAAGCTCCTACCCGAACGCCACCTTTTCGCTGATCGACGATGCGACGACCTATACCGAAAGCACGTATCATTCAGCGATGGAGACGCTTTACGAAGGCGCGGCGCTGGCCATCATCGTGGTGTTCCTGTTCCTGCGCAACTGGCGGGCGACGATCATCACCGCCGTCGCCCTGCCGCTGTCGATCATCCCGACCTTCATCGTGATGGAATATCTCGGGTTTTCGCTGAACACGGTCAGTCTGCTTGGGATCACCCTCGTGACGGGGATTCTGGTGGACGACGCGATCGTCGAGATTGAAAACATTGTGCGCCACATTCACATGGGCAAACCAGCCTACGAGGCCTCGGAAGAAGCCGCAACCGAGATCGGAACGACCGTCATCGCGATCAGTTTTACCATCGTCGCGGTGTTTGCGCCGGTCAGTTTCATGTCGGGCATTGCCGGGCAGTATTTCAAGCAGTTCGGTCTGACCGTGGCGGTCGCCGTGCTGTTTTCGCTGCTGGTGGCGCGTCTTATCACGCCGATGATGGCCGCCTATTTCCTGCGCGACGGGCTGAAATCCGAGGCTGAAAAGGATGGCCTTGTGATGCGCGGCTACATGCGGGTGCTGGGCTGGACGCTGCGTCACCGGCTGCTGACGCTGATCTTTGGACTGTTCATCTTTGCCGGGTCGCTGTATTCAGCCACGCTGCTGCCGACCGAATTCTTTCCGCCCTCGGACACGGGTCGGGCGAACGTGTCGATCGAACTGCCACCCGGGTCGCTGATGGATCAGACACGCGCGGTGTCGCGTGATGTGACCGACATCATCCGCACCATACCCGAGGTGCAGACCGTGTTTGTCGACGGATCGGACACCGCCGCGACGGTGCGGATCGGCTTTGGTCCGAAAACCGCCCGCGAGAGGTCATCTTTCGACATAATCGACGATCTCAAGCGCAAGCTTGCGCACGTTCCCGATGTGCGCCTGTTCGTGCTGTCGGATAACGGCACCCGCGATCTGACGATCTCGGTCCTTGGCGACGATGCGCAAAGCACGGCCGACGCCGCCGAGACCCTTGTCGACCAGATGAACGCGCTGCCAGAGATTGTCGCCGCGTCGTCGCAGGCGTCGCTGGTCAGGCCGGAAATTCAGGTGACACCCAAGGCCGAGCTGGCCGCCGATATGGGTGTGACCTCTGCCGCGCTCGCCACGACGATCCGGATCGCGACGATCGGCGAAACCGGCAGCAACGTCGCCAAGTTCAACACCGGCGACCGTCAGATCCCGATCATCGTGCGGCTGGAACAAGACGCCCGCGAGGATCTGTTCCGCCTGCAAGGTCTGCGCATCCCCAGCACCACAGGGGCGCCGGTGCCGCTGAATGTCGTTGCAGATGTGGCCCTGTCGACGGGTCCGACCGCGATCGACCGCTACGACCGCCAGTATCGCACCGCCGTCGAGGCCGACGTCGCCGATGGCTACTTCCTCGGAGAGGCGTCAGCGGCCGTCGACGCCCTGCCAATCGCGCAGAACATGCCACCGGGCACCGAGATCCAGGCCGGCGGCGACGCCGAGGTGATGGGCGAGATCTTCACCCAGTTCGGCCTCGCGATGGGGGCGGGGATCCTGCTGGTCTATGTCGTGCTGGTGCTGCTGTTTTCGAGTTTTCTGACCCCGATCACCATCCTGCTGTCGCTGCCCCTGGCCATTGGCGGGGCAATCTTTGCGCTGTATCTCTACAACGCGGGCATTGGGCTGTCCGTCGTCATCGGGTTCCTGATGCTGATGGGGATCGTGACCAAGAACGCAATCATGCTGGTCGAATTTGCGATCACGGCAATGAACGCCGGGGTTGAAAAGACCGCCGCGATGCAGGACGCCGGGCACAAGCGGGCAAGGCCGATCATCATGACCACCATCGCGATGACCGCTGGAATGGTGCCAAGCGCGCTGGCGCTTGGCGAAGGCGGCGAATTTCGCGCCCCGATGGCGGTGGCGGTGATCGGCGGTCTGTTGCTGTCGACGGTGCTGTCGCTGTTGTTCGTCCCGTCGCTGTTCAGCGTCATCGAAGGGGTCAGGCAAAGCGTCCGCCGCGGACTGGTCAGCGTTCTTGGCGCAAATCAGCCGCGCGAGGCCTGACTGCGGCTGAAAACGAAAAAGCCGCCCAAAGGCGACTTTCGCAAGGTCATTGCAAAGACGTCCACTGGAGCGGGCGAACAGATTCGAATTCTCGACCCTAACCTTGGCAAGAAACCAGCCCGCGAAATTGCGCAGATTGGCAACCGTCGGGTAGATGTGGTGTGTGGTGGCGCACCCTGTCAGGGGCTCTCACTCATCGGCCAGCGCGCCATAGACGACCCTCGCAATATGCTGGTGAAGGAGTTTGTTCGCCTCGTCTGCGAACTCGATGCTCGGGCATCCGTCTTCGAAAATGTCAAAGGACTGACATTGGGGCAACACCGAAAGTTCTTGGATGAGTTGATCACCGCTTTTGGTGATGATGGCTATCAGGTGACAGCGCCGACGAAAGTGTTGAACGCCAAACAGTTCGGCGTGCCACAATCACGGGAACGGTTGTTTTTGATCGGAACAGAAAAGGGCGAGAGGCGTGCGTCATACCCTGCCCCTGTATGTTCGCAGCCAACATGCGCTGACGCGCTGGGTGACATTCCAGACGCGGAGACGTTCGCGTGCCTCATGAATACAGATCAGGTGAAGACCAAAGCGTGGGGTAAGCCCAGCGCCTGTGCCGCGACCTTGCCTTCAATCAGCAGACGGCGCAGATACAAAAGTTCGACAGCGCCCAAGGGGGTCTTTCGCTCTGCCAACGACTTGAACTCCGCACCGATCCGGTTCATGCGCGCCTCCGACAGCAGATCCTGTGAATAGAGGTCCAGACAGCCCTCCAGCGACGCCAGATTCCCCGCTGATGCCCCTTCGCTCCGAAGCCGCACGCGAGCGGTCTCGTTGATTTCAGTACGCGGCCCGAATTCAGCCATCAGCTTCCACGCCTGCGCCGTGGCCCAGTCGGCGCGACGATCGCCGTCGGACGAGCCCACCGGGTCCATCCGCGTCACCAACGCAACCGTCCGCATAAGCGCCGGCTCGTCGTTGATGACGTGGCTCAGAAAGGCGCGGGCATCTGGCACGGATATCAGGTTCCGGGACATATCATCATACATGCGATCATTCTCGGCGGTCAGTTTCCGCGCAGGTATATAGACTTCCCTGCGCATCCCGGTGCGCAAAGTGAGCTGGATCATGCCGTTTTATGGAAAAAAAACCCCGGGATCCGGCGCCGCCAGGAGAAGACATTGCCGCGACGGAAGAGATGAAGATGTGCGCCCATAAAGGCCCCCTCGTGAGGCGAAAGGCCGTAGTCATCGGACCCGATGTGCGACACATATGTGCGAGACACCGGAGCTGAAGTTACCCAACAATATGATTTCAAATAGATATCCACGCCATCTACCTCCGGCTATCCCCGGGGGAGTCCGAAGGGCGGGGGCAGCGCCCCCTCCACCCCCTTGCCATTCGCGCCCAAGTAAGGTGGGTTTCAACCCATGCCGACCAAACCAAAATCCCTGCGCGTCATCGTCATCGGGGCCGGTCCGGCCGGGCTGGCAACTGCGGCCTCGCTGCAGCGGTTCGGCATCACCGCAACCCTTCTCGACGCCGGACAAGCCATCGGCGACAGCTGGCGCAGCCATTACGACCGGCTCGTCCTGCATACCGCGCGGGGCAAATCCGGCCTGCCGGGGCTGGCGATGCCGCGCGGTTTCGGGCGCTATCCGACCAAGGCGCAGGTGGTCGCCTACCTTGCCGACTACGCCGCGCACTTCAAGATCGCCCCGCAGTTTGCGACCACCGTGCAATCCGTCCGCCAGACCGATACCGGATGGGCAGTCACGCACACCGGCGGCACCGACACCGCCGATGCCATCGTCTTTGCAACCGGCATGAACGCCGCGCGATACGGGGCCGCGATCCCCGGCGCCGACAGCTTTCCGGGGTCCATCCTCCATTCATCGGACTACACCAACGCCACCCCATTCACGGACAAGCGCACCCTCGTCGTCGGCTTCGGTAATTCCGGCGGCGATATCGCCCTCGACCTCTCCGACGCAGGGATGCAAACCGACATTGCCGTGCGCAACCCCGTCAACCTGCTGCCCAAGGAGCTGTTCGGCATCCCCATCACCTCCTTCGGAATCGTGCGCAAAGTCCTGCCCTACAAGCTGGCCGAAGCGCTGATGATGCCGATCCTGCGCCTGAAACTCGGGGACTACGCCGCTTACGGCCTGCGCAAATCCGCCAAAGGGCCGATCAGCCAGATCATCGAAGACGGGCGCGTCCCCCTGATCGACGTCGGCACGCTGGCGGCGATCCGGGCGGGCCGGATCACCGTGCGGCAGGGGCCGGCCCAAATCGACGGCAACACCGTGACCTTCGCCGACGGGCAGGCGGCGGACTACGGTGCGATCATTCTGGCGACCGGCTACCGGGTCGACTTGTGCCCGATGCTTGGCGACATGCCGGGGGTTCTGGACAACGGACGGCCCATCACATCGGGCGAACGCACAGCCGCACCGGGCCTCTATTTCTGCTCCTATATTCCCTCCGCCGATGGCCAACTGGCCCGCATCGGGACCGAGGCACAGGCGATCGCCGCCGATATCGCCCTGCTGCAGCGCGGTCTTTGACGGGTAAACCGGGTTTTAATCCGGCCTGCGAACGCGCTCCAACCCCAGCACCGCCAGCCCGGCGATCAGCCCCCAGAACGCCGCCCCGATCCCGAACGCGACCACCCCAGACGCGGTCGTGGCAAATGTCACCGCAGCCGGCAGCCGCATCGCCGCCGCCTCGAAGGCCTGGCTCAACGCCCCGATCAACGGCGCCAGCAACGCCAGCCCCGCCACCGCACCCACGATCTCGGGCGGCATCGCCACGATCAGCGGCAGGATCAGCGTTCCGCCGATCCCGATACCGATCCAGATCGCCCCATAAGCCAGCCCGACGCGCCAGCGGGTCGCGGGGTTCGGGTCGACATCCTCGCCCATGCAGATCGCCGCCGTGATTGCCGCCATGTTGAACGTATGCGCCCCCAGCGGCGCGATCAGGGCGGATCCGACGCCCGTGACCAGCAGGGCCGGGCGCACCGGCGGCACATAGCCATGCGCCTGCAGCACCGCGAACCCCGGCAGGTTCTGGCTGGCCATCGTGACGATATACAGCGGCAGGCCAAGGCCGATCAGCACGGCTGGATCGAACGCCGGGGCGATCCAGACAAACGGAAACGGGTCGAACACCAGCGGCGGCAGCACGGCCCCCGGCTGCAACGCCGCCAACACCAGCCCCACGGCCAGCGCCGCGATGGTCGCATACAGCGGGCTGAACAAGCGCACCGCGAAAAACACCCCCACCAGCGGCAACACCAACGCCGGGGCCGCTGCGCCCCCCTTGGCCACCGCCATGACGAACGGCAGCAACACACCCCCCAACATCGCCGCCGCGACGGCAATGGGGATCGCGCCGATCACCCGGTTCAGCGCCGGGATCGCCCCCGTCAACACGATCAGGACAGCCGCAAACAGAAACGCGCCGCTGGCCTGATGAATATCGATCCCACTACTCGCCGCGATCAATGCCGCCCCGGGGGTGGACCACGCCAGCACCATCGGCACCCGCGTCCAACTGCTCAGGATCACCGACCCCAGCCCCTTGGCGATGCTGACCGCCGCCACCCAACTCGCCGTCTGCGCCGGGGTCGCCCCCACCGCAGCGGCGGCGGCCAGCACGATGGCAATGGACGCGCCATACCCAACGATGGCGGCGACAAAGGCGGCCGAAAACATGGATGCGCGCATGGACCTGTCCCTTTTGTCGCCAGCTTAGCCGCGCCGATGCCAGCGACCAGCGGAATCCACTCCCCTTCAGCCCCGATCTGGGCTAACCGCAGCCCGACCCGAACCAAAGGCCCCCGCCATGCTCACCTACGCCGCCCTCACCACCCTGACCGACCGCGACCGCGCCCAGGCCCTTGCCGACGCGATGGAAACGCTCACCCCCGCCCCCACGGGCGTCGGCATGATGGAGGTCGAGGATGGCTCGGGCCTGTGGGAAATCGGCGCCTATTTCCCTGCCCCGCCCGACATTGCCGGGCTGGCCCTGCTGGCGCTGATCCACGACTCCCGCCCCTTTGCGGTGTCCGAGGTCCCCGATCAGGATTGGGTCGCCAAAGTGCGCCGCGATCTGCCGCCCGTCGCGGCGGGGCGGTTCGTGGTGCATGGCAGCCACGACATGGGCGCGGTCCCCGCCGACAAGATCGGCCTGTTGATCGACGCCGCGATGGCCTTTGGCACCGGGCACCACGGCACGACGCTGGGGTGTTTGCGCGCGCTGGACATGCTGCTGACCGACGGCGTGACCTGCGACAACGTCATCGACGTCGGCTGCGGCACGGCGGTTCTGGCGATGGCGGCGGCAAAGGTCTGGCCGGGCGCGGTCATGGCCAGCGACAATGACCCCATTGCGGTCGATGTGGCGGCGGCAAATGTGGCAGCAAATGGGCTGGCGGGGCGGGTGCCTTGCGTGCTGGCCGAAGGGTTCGACGCGCCCGACATCGCCGCGGCTGGCCCCTTCGATCTGGTCTTTGCCAATATCCTCAAGGGGCCGCTGATCGCCCTGGCTCCCGACATGGCGGCGCACCTGCGTCCGGGCGGACGCGTGATTCTTTCCGGCATTCTGGTGGAACAGGCCGACGATGTGACAGCGGTTTATGCGCGCCACGGGTTCAATCTGGCAGAGCGGCAAGAGATTGTTGACTGGGCCACGATGACTTTGGTCAAATCCGTCTAAAATCTGGCGAAAATGCCAGTTGCCCGGAAAAAGCCACAATTCGGGGGCACGTTCGTCCCATCCGGGCGTGGGGGCGCTTAGTCGAGGTTGCCATGTCTGAAGTTCAGGTTCCATTTCACAAACGGCTGCGGGCGATTACCCGCCGGCATGACCGCATGCGCAACGGCGTCTATCACAAGTTGACCCGCGACGGGCTGATCGTGGCGCATCCGCGCCGCCGTGCGCCGCATTTTCCGCTCAAAAGCCTGCTGCTGCTGTTGGGCGCAGGATTCCTGTTCAAGGCGGTTCTGCTGGTCAATCTGGGCAGTGCCATCTTCGATGAACGGGTCGCCGAACTGCGGGCCGGTACCATCGTCGAACAGGGTGGGGCTTGGCTGATGCAGGCCGATCCGGCGACGATCTGGCTGGCGACGCAACTCAACGCGGTCCGGCAATCCTTGGGATGATCGTTCGCAATGACGAAACATGAAAAGGCCGCGTCAGGTGCAACCGACGCGGCCTTTTCGATCTGGTCTTTTCCGGCTTGGCGCCGACACCAGCTTAGCGCAGGGTGCGGGCGGCCACGGCGTCGATGTCGCCGTAGTTCAGGCCGATGTCGTCCAATTCGCGGGCCGACAGGCGCGACAGCGAATTGCGGGTGACGCGGGCGTCGTTCCAGTTCGACACTGCGTTCAGCACATTGTGCATGGTCGAGACGATACGGTTGGCGGCAACCGGGGCGAGCGAGCGGGATGTGTCGATGGCGGTCATTTTCGTGGTCCTTAGGGGTGATGCTGCGGTGCAGCGTGATTTCGTTGTGACTCTCATCTAGGCCGCCATTATCGCCGGGGCTAGAGGCGAATTTGCATGCCTCTTATGCGTTTTCAGCATGCCCGTTTTTTCAGCGATCCGAAGTGTAAACGCTTTGTAAAAAAGGGTGTTGCGGATTTGATCAAATGTCGGGTTCAGACTTTGGAACGGCGTTTTCCGACATGGATTGTGGCGGCATTGCGGCGCTTTTGCGACGCAGAAAAATTTACCTTCCGTTAAACATCCTTGGCGCTTGTTCGCCCTTTGTGCTACCTCTGTGGCAAAACAGGCACGGGATGGGGTCGGGCATGCGGGTTTTGGGGATCGATCCCGGTTTGCGCAACATGGGCTGGGGGGTGATTCACGTCGTGGGATCGCGCCTAACCCACGTCGCCAACGGCATCTGCCACAGTGACAGCCGCGACGATCTGGCGACCCGTCTGTTGCAGCTTCACACGCAGTTGGCCGCGATCATCGCGACACATACCCCGACCGCCGCCGCCGTCGAACAGACATTCGTGAACAAGGACGGTGCCGGCACCCTGAAACTCGGTCAGGCGCGCGGCATTGCCCTGCTGGTTGCCGCACAGGCCGGGCTGGCAGTCGGTGAATATGCCCCGAACGCGGTCAAAAAGGCCGTCGTCGGCGTCGGCCACGCCGACAAGACGCAAATCGCCCATATGGTCCGCCTGCAACTGCCCGGTGTCACCCTGGCGGGGCCGGATGCCGCCGATGCCCTGGCCATCGCGATCTGCCACGCGCACCACCTGCAATCGGCGGGGCACCTCGCCCGCGCCATCCTGCGGGCCTCGGCATGATCGGCAAACTCGCCGGCATCCTCGATTACCGCGCCACCGATCACGTGCTGATCGACGTGCGCGGTGTCGGCTACCTCGTCTTCATCTCCGACCGTACGATGGCCGCCCTGCCGCGCGTGGGCGAACCCGTCGCACTCTATACCGACCTTCTGGTGCGCGAGGACGTGCTGCAACTTTTCGGCTTCACCACGCTGGTGGAAAAGGAATGGCACCGCCTGCTGATGGGCGTGCAGGGCATCGGGGCCAAGGCCGCGCTGTCTATTCAGGGCGCTTTGGGGCCGGATGGCGTCAGCCGCGCGATTGCCCTCGGCGACTGGAACGCCATCGCCAAGGCCAAAGGCGTCGGCCCCAAAACCGCGCAAAAGGTCATTCTCGACCTCAAGGACAAGGCCCCCGGCGTCATGGCAATGGGCGGCACGCTGGCGCAGGCAAGCGGCGACGCGGTGATCGACACCGCCGACCAGCCGCGCCAACCCCGCGCCATCCCTGCGAACCCCGCGCAGGCCGAAGCCCTGTCAGCCCTCGCCAACCTCGGCTACATGCCCGGCGACGCCGCCGGTGCCGTGGCACAGGCGCTGGGCGACGCGCCGGGGCTCGATACCCCGGGGCTGATCCGCGCCACCTTGAAGCTGCTGGCCCCGAAAGGGTAGGTCATGACCATGACCCAACCCGACCCCACCCTGCGCCCCGAAACGCTCCCCGACGATCCCCCCACGCAGGATCGCGCCCTGCGCCCGCAAACGCTCGACGACTTCATCGGGCAGGCGGCGGCGCGGGCCAACCTGCGGGTGTTCATTGAAAGCGCCAAAATGCGTGGCGAGGCGATGGACCACGCCCTGTTCCACGGCCCCCCCGGTCTGGGCAAGACGACGCTGGCGCAGATCATGGCCCGCGAACTTGGCGTCAATTTCCGCATGACGTCCGGCCCGGTGCTGGCGCGCGCGGGCGACCTCGCCGCGATCCTGACCAACCTCGAACCGCGCGACGTGCTGTTCATCGACGAAATCCACCGGCTCAATCCGGCGGTCGAAGAAATCCTCTATCCCGCCCTCGAAGACTACGAACTCGACCTCGTGATCGGCGAAGGCCCTGCGGCGCGCACCGTCCGTATCGAACTGCAACCTTTTACCCTGATCGGGGCGACGACCCGGATGGGCCTGCTCACCACCCCCCTGCGCGACCGTTTCGGCATCCCGACCCGGCTGGAATTCTATACCGAGGACGAGCTGCACCAGATCGTCACCCGCGGCGCCCGCCTGATGGGCGCCCCCGCCGAGGATGCCGGGGCGCGCGAGATCGCCAGACGCGCCCGTGGCACGCCGCGGATCGCCGGCCGCCTGCTGCGCCGCGTCGTGGATTTCGCCGTGGTCGAGGGGAACGGGCGCGTCACCCAGGCCATCGCCGACCGCGCCCTGACCCGCCTTGGCGTCGACCACCTCGGGCTGGACGGGGCCGACAGGCGCTACCTGACGCTGATCGCGCAGAGCTACGGCGGTGGGCCTGTGGGGGTCGAAACCCTTTGCGCCGCGCTGTCCGAAAGCCGCGACAGCCTGGAAGAAGTCATCGAACCCTTCCTGCTGCAACAGGGCCTGATCCAGCGCACCCCGCGTGGCCGGATGCTCACGGCGGGCGCATGGCGGCATCTGGGGCTGGACGCGCCCAAAGGCCAGAACGACCTTTTCGGGGAAACCTAGGATGCCTCCGGCGGGAGTTGTTGATGCAAAGTGAAATGACCGCAGATCAGATCGCCGCCCTTTTCACCCGCGCCGACGGCACCTATCTCTGCGCCCGCTGGGGGCGGCCCATCGTCCCGGTGGTCTTCGGGGTCGATGACGCGACGCTGTCGGTGGTCAAAGGCGCGATCGAGGCCGTGGTGCTGCTCGCTGATCACAAGATGGCCGCGCAGGACCCCGAACTTGGCGCCAACCTGACGATCTTCTTCTGCCGCGACTGGGACGAGTTGCGCGCGGTTGCCGGGCTGGACCGGCTGGTGGACGATCTGGACGGGCTGCTGGCAAGGCTGGAACAGGCCGACGCCAACCAATACCGCATCTTCCGTTTTGACCCGGCGCGCGCAATCCGCGCCTGCTTTGTGTTCCTGCGGATGGACCGGCATCTGGCCGCCGTCCCTGCCGAAACGCTGGCGCTGTCGCAAGCGGTGCAGATGATCCTGCTGTGGTCCGACACCGCCTTCACCGATCGCTCCCCGCTGGTGGTGGTGAACCGAGTGGCCATGCTGCGCCCCGACATCGCCGGGGTGATCCGGGCCGCCTACGACCCGGTGTTACCGACGGTGGCGCAAGACGCGAGCCACGCGTTAAGGCTGGCGGCGCGGGTGGGAAAGGAGAATTAGGGCAACGACGGGTTCGTGCCCAGAGGCGACATTGGGCGAAATCCGTCTGCCCCAAATCTGGACAGGTTGCGCACTTCATGTTCAAACTGGTCAGACCTCGTCGCAGCAAAGGCTGGGTATGGAACTTTTAACGCAAAGATTACGACTGCGCGCCTTCGTGCCCGCAGACCGAACGCCATATATACAAATGAACCTGGACAGCGCGATCATGCGCTGGCTCGGCGGCCCCCTTAGCGCAGATAAAACGCTTGCCGAAATTAAATACAACGACCGGACGCTGGCCGCATTGGGATACGGCAAGGTTGCCATCGAGCGCCGATCAGACGGGGCATTTCTTGGGTCGTGCGGGCTGTCTGTCGAGGACTGGTATCCAAACGATCTCGAAATCGGTTGGCGGTTGTTTCCCATGTATTGGGGCCAAGGCTACGCCACCGAGGCAGCACATGCTTGGATTACGCACGCCTTTGCAACATTGCATGCAGCGCGGGTCATCTCGATCAGCGATGTGCCAAATCAGCGGTCGATTGCGGTCATGCAACGCTTGGGTATGAATTTGCACCACTCGGCTGATCTGGAAATCGATGGCGACAGATTCAAAGCACTGATCTATGCGATCAGTGCCGAGGAATTCGGCGATATTGACTAAGATGACACTTGGCGTTGTGCCCATGCTGGGCCCCGACATCGCCGGGGTGATCCGGGCCAAAGATCGGCTGAGCCACCCCGGCGCTTTCGGCTTGATTCCGGGCTGAAGGGGGCGCAACGCCACTAGACCCCACACCCCCTACTCCCCCATACTCCCCCCTCATGCCCCACCACTTCACCACCCGCGTCTATTACGAAGACACCGACCTTGCCGGGATCGTCTACTACGCCAACTACCTGAAATTCATCGAACGGGCGCGGACCGAGTGGGTGCGCTCGCTCGGCATCGACCAGACCGCCCTGAAATCCCGAGGCATCGTCTTCGCCGTCGCCCGGATCGAGGCCGACTACCTCGCCCCCGCCCGTTTCGACGACATGCTCGACATCGCCACCAGCGTCGAAACCACGACCGCCGCCCGCCTGACCCTGCGCCAAACGGTCAGCCGCGATGGCCAGCGCCTGTTCTCCGCCCTTGTCACGCTGGTCGCCATCGGGGCCACTGGCACCCCGGTCCGGCTTCCGGCGACGATCCGCCGACAGGCGCATCGATCTGCACAAGAATCCCGCCCGAAAACGCCACTGTGATGTGTGTTCTGTTGGATTTCCCCTGACAGATGCGCTAAGGCCGGAAATAATCAGAGGCCAAACCGGCCCGCCATAGCAGAGCAGGCAAATGGAAGCAGCAACCGACTATACCATGTGGGCGCTCTTTGCCCGCGCCACGATCCTTGTCAAACTGGTGATGATCCTGCTCGTGCTCGCATCGATCTGGTGTTGGGCCGTCATCATCGACAAGTTCATCCAATATCGTAAAGCCCGGGCCGAGGCGGCGGTGTTCGACCGCTCGTTCTGGTCGGGCGAGCCGCTCGACGGGTTGTTCGATGCGATCGGCCAGAACCCCAAGGGGCAATCGCAAAAGGTCTTTGCCGCAGGCATGCTCGAATGGCGGCGCAGTCATCGGCAGGACGGCGGGCTGATCGCCGGGGCGCAGTCGCGCATCGACCGCAGCATGGATGTCGCCATTTCGAAAGAGGCGGGCAATCTGCAACGCGGGCTTCCCGTGCTGGCCACGGTCGGGTCCACCGCGCCGTTTGTGGGTCTGTTCGGCACGGTCTGGGGCATCATGAACGCCTTCATCGAAATCGCCCAAAGCGGCAACACCAACCTCGCCGTCGTCGCCCCCGGTATTTCCGAGGCGCTGCTGGCCACCGGCCTTGGCCTCATGGCCGCCATTCCCGCCGTCGTCTTCTACAACAAACTGTCGGCAGACGTTGACCGCCTCGTGTCGGGCTACGAGGCCTTCGCCGACGAATTTGCCACCATCCTGTCGCGCCAGTTGGACAGCTAGATGGCCGCCGGTGTCATGAGCAAGGATGACGGGGGCGGGCAACGCCGCCGTCGCCGCCGTCATCGGGGCAACAAACCGATGTCGGACATCAACGTCACGCCGTTTGTCGACGTCATGCTGGTGTTGCTCATCATCTTCATGGTGGCGGCCCCGCTGATGACCGTGGGCGTGCCAGTCGACCTGCCCAAGACGGCGGCCAACGCGCTGCCCCCCGACGAGGAAGAACCACTGACGGTGACGATCACCGCCGATGGCATGCTGATGATCCAGAACACCGAAACCGCCGCTGCCGATCTGGTGCCGCGTCTGCAGGCGATTGCCGCCGAACGCACGACTGACCGGATCTTCCTGCGCGCCGACGGGGCCAACAGCTGGGACAAGGTGGCGCAGATCATGGGGGCGCTGAACGGGGCCGGATTTTCGAACATCGGTCTGGTGACGGATGTCGGCGGGCCTGCGAACGCCTTCAGGCCATAGGGCGCGCGTGACCACCGGGCAAAACATATCCGCAGGGGGCCATGTGGTCCTGATCGTCTGGCTGATCCTTGGCTGGGGGTTCAATGCCGAGCCGCTGCCCTTCGAGGTGGCGCAGGTCTCGGTCGTGTCCGGCGCCGAATATGCCGAGATCGTCGCCGCCACCTCGCCGCAGCCCGTCACCGACCAGCCCGCGGCGCCCGCGGCCCCGGCCGTCGAGGAAACCCCGCCCGCCCCGGTCGCCGAACAGGTGACACCGGAACCGCCGCCGACTCCCGAAGCAGTGCAGCCCCCGGCTGAAGAAGCCCCGCCACCGCCCGCGCCCGAGGCCCCGCCGCCCGTGGCCGAGGTGACGGACGCGGCCCCGCCCCAACCGCAGCAGCCGCAGGAATTCACCCCACCGCCGTCGACGCTGGTCGAAAACAGCCCGCGCCCCCAGCCTCGTCCGGCGCCGCGCGTTGCCCCCGTCGCGGTCGAACCACCGCCGGCCGATACCGCGGTGGCCGAGGTCGAACAGCAGGCCGCCGCAGATGTCCCCGCCGAGGTGGTGGTGGAACAACAGACCGAAGCGACCGCCCCCGAAGAGGCCGCGACCGAAATCGTGACCGAGGCCGAACAGCCCACCGGCGCACCGACCACCTCGATCCGCCCACCAACCCGGCCCGCTCGTCCGGCGGCAGCCCCGGCGACACCGGAAACCCAGACCGCCAGCACCCCGGCCCCCGAAAGCCCCTCGACGACCAGTTCCAATACGGACGCCGATGCCGTCGCGGCAGCCGTGGCAGCCGCCGCCGCGTCAGCTCCCGCATCCGCCGTGACCGATGGTCCGCTGATGACCGGGTCGGAAAAGGAAAGCTTCCGCGTTGCCGTCAACGCCTGCTGGAACGTCGATCCCGGTGCCGAATGGGCGCGGGTGACGGTGACGGTCGGGTTCACGCTGGGCCAGGATGGCAAAGTGCAAGGCGAACCCCGCCTCGTCTCCGCCAGCGGCGGAACCGACGCGCAGGCCAACACCGCTTTCCAGACCGCCAGGCGCGCGATTTTGCGCTGCCAGTCGACGGGATACCAACTGCCAGCCGACAAATATAACGAATGGAAAGACGTCGAGATCACCTTCGACCCCTCCGGAATGCGGTTGCGGTGATGCGAAACGACCGCCTTTGGCAACGATTCGACCAGTTCCACGTTGTTACCGTGCCACCGTGCTATTGACTATCAAAGCGGAGCCGTGGGACTGACCCCGCAACACACGTACCTTAAGGATCACCCTGCGATGACCCGACTGCTGACACTCCTGCTTTCCCTGCTATTGGCGCCGGTCCTGGCGACGACGGCACTGGCCCAAAGCGGTCCGCTGCGCCTGACCATCACCGATGGGGTGATCGAACCGCTGCCGTTCGCGATCCCGACGTTTCAGGCGGAATCCGGCGGGTCCGAACAGATGGCCGCCGACATCAGCCGCGTGGTTGCCGAAGACCTCGCCAATTCCGGTCTGTTCCGCCAGATCCCCGCGTCGTCCTTCATCAGCCAGCAGGCCAGCTTTGGGCAGGCCGTCGCGTTTCCCGACTGGCGGGCGATCAACGCCCAAGCGCTCATCATCGGCGCAGTGGCGGTGTCCGGCGATCAGGTGGTGGTCAAGTTCCGGCTGTATGATGTGTTTTCCGGCGCCGAAATGGGCGAAGGGATGCAGCTCGCCGGCACCACCGGCGGGTTCCGCCGCATCGCCCACAAGGTTGCCGATCAGGTCTATTCGCGGATCACCGGCGAGGGCGGCTATTTCGACACCCGCGTCGTTTACGTGTCCGAATCCGGGCCCAAGGACAACCGCCTGAAACGCCTCGCGATCATGGATTACGACGGGGCAAACACGCAGTTCCTGACCGAATCCGGCTCCATCGTGCTGGCCCCGCGGTTTTCCTCATCGGGCGACCGGGTGCTCTATACCAGCTACGAATCCGGCTTTCCGCGCATCTATGTGCTGAACGTCGCCAGCGTCGGGCGGCAGGAACTGCAGACCGCACCGGGCGAAATGGCGTTCAGCCCGCGCTTTTCCAAGGACGGCGCCCGCGTCATCTATTCGCTGATCAACGGCGGCAACACCGACCTGTATATCGGCGACATCGGCTCGGGGGCCAGCACCCGGCTGACCAACGCGCCCTCGATCGAAACCGCGCCCAGCTTTTCGCCCGACGGCAGTCAGGTCGTGTTTGAATCCGATCGTTCGGGCAACCAGCAGCTTTACATCATGCCCACGTCGGGCGGTGAACCCCGGCGCATTTCCTTTGGCGAAGGGCGCTATTCCACCCCCGTCTGGTCGCCGCGCGGCGATCTCATCGCCTTCACCAAACAGAACGAGGGCCGGTTCCACATCGGCGTCATGCGCACCGACGGTTCCGAAGAACGCCTGCTCACGGCCTCGTTCCTTGACGAAAGTCCGACATGGGCGCCCAATGGCCGGGTGATCATGTTCAGCCGGGAAAGCCAGGGCGCAGGCGGGGTGACGACGCTCTATTCGGTCGATATTTCTGGGCGCAATCTGCAGCAGGTGCCGATTCAGGGCGGCGGGTCCGACCCGTCTTGGGGACCGCTGCAACCTTAGGATATGCGATTCCCAGATGCCGCACGGCGTGTTAATGTAACCGATAACGGGCAAAGAAAAACAGGATTGAACCGATGCATATGATGATCAAAACCGCGCTGGTGTTGCTGGCGCTTTCCACCGCAGCCTGCACCAAGCCGGACCGTTTCGGCACCGGGGCAGGTGACGCCAACGCGGGCCTGAACGGACCCGGCGGGATCGACCAGTCGGCCCTTGGCGGGGCGGGCGATCCGCGCAGCCCGGCCTATTTCAGCCAGACCATCGGCGACCGGGTGCTGTTCGTGGTCGACCAGTCGAACCTGACGCCTCAGGGTATAGCGACGCTCGACGGTCAGGCAGGCTGGTTGCAGACCAACAACGACTACCTCGCCATCATCGAAGGCCACGCCGACGAACAGGGCACCCGCGAATACAACCTTGCGTTGGGCGCACGCCGCGCCAACGCAGTGCGTGAATACCTGATTTCCAAAGGCATCCCGTCAAACCGGATCCGCACCGTCAGCTATGGCAAGGAACGCCCGATCGCGGTCTGTTCGGACGAAACCTGCTATTCGCAAAACCGCCGCGCCGTCACGGTCATTTCGATCGGGACTGTGGGCTAAACAGATGAGGGTGCGGATGTTCAAAGCGGCTCTTTTCGGCGCACTGATGGCTGCGGGTCTACCCGCCGCCGTCATCGCACAGGATTCGTCGCTGGCCGACATCCGCACCCAGCTTTCCACGCTTTACATCGACATTCAGGGCCTGCGCAGCGAACTCACCGCCAGCGGCCAACTGACCCAAGGCACGGTGGGCAACACCCCGCTGGAACGCCTGAACTCGATCGAAAGCGAACTCCAGCGGCTGACCGCCAAGACCGAACAGCTTGAAAACCGGATCAACCGGATCACGACCGATGGCACCAACCGGGTCGGCGACCTTGAATTCCGGCTTTGCGAGCTTGAGGAAGGCTGCGATGTCGCCGCCCTTGGCGACACGCCCAGCCTCGGCGGCGTCGACAGCGCGGCACAAATCCCGACAGCGGCCCCGCCCCCCGCAGCGGGCACCCCCTCACTCGCCATCGGCGAAGGCGCAGACTTCGAGCGGGCGCAGGCGGCGCTCGCCTCCGGTGACTTTCGCGGCGCCGCTGACCAGCTTGCGACCTTCAGCACGTCCTACCCTGGCTCTCCGCTAGGGCAGCAGGCGCACTACCTGCGCGGTCAGGCCTTCGA
>JBBSBK010000032.1:0-32482 GCA_038251315.1 Rhodobacterales bacterium
ATCTATGGGCGCGGCTGTTCCAACGGCAAGCGGGTCCAGTGTTTCGGCGGTGCCAAGAACCACATGATCATCATGCCCGACGCCGATCTCGATCAAGCCGCCGACGCGCTGATCGGGGCCGGATTCGGGGCTGCGGGCGAACGCTGCATGGCAATTTCGGTAGCTGTGCCGGTCGGTGATGCAACCGCCGACGCGCTGATCGAAAAGCTGGTGCCACGGATCGAAAAGCTGAAGGTCGGACCCTACACATCCGGCAAAGACGTCGATTACGGCCCCGTCGTGACCGCCGCCGCCAAGGCGAATATCCTGAAACTTGTGCAATCGGGCATCGACCAAGGCGCGGAACTGGTCGTCGACGGGCGTGATTTCAAATTGCAGGGCTACGAGGATGGTTTCTTTGTCGGCCCCCACCTGTTCGATCGCGCGACCAAGGACATGGATATCTATCGCAAGGAAATCTTTGGCCCCGTACTGACCTGTGTGCGCGCGCAAACCTATGAAGAGGCGCTGGGCCTCGCGATGGACCACGAGTATGGCAACGGCACCGCAATTTACACCCGCGACGGCGACACCGCCCGCGATTTCGCGTCGCGCGTCAATGTCGGCATGATCGGGATCAACGTCCCGATCCCGGTGCCGCTGGCCTATCATACCTTTGGCGGCTGGAAGAAATCGGTGTTCGGTGACCTGAACCAGCACGGGCCGGACGCGTTCCGGTTCTACACCCGGACCAAGACGGTCACATCACGCTGGCCATCAGGAATTCGTGAGGGGTCGGCTTTCAACTTCAAGCCGATGGACTAGGCCCGGCGCGACGGGCTAAGAAGGCGTGACCTACCGAAAGGGACCACCATGACCATTTTCACCCGCCGCACGGCGCTTGCCGCATTGGCCGTTGCGCCGCTCGCCCTGATCGCCAGCCGGGCCAGCGCCGCGACCCATCAGATCACCATCGCCGGGTTCGCCTTTCAGCCCGCGGCGCTGGCCATCGCTGTCGGCGACACCGTGACGTTTACCAACACCGACGGTGCGCCGCATTCGGCCAAGGCCGCCGATGGCACATTTGATACCGGCCGGATCGACCGCAATGGCATCGCCAGCATCACCATCACCACCACCGGGGCGCATGATTTCGGCTGTGCGTTCCACCCCAGCATGACCGGCACGATCACCGCCAGTTGAGGGGGCCGATGGACTTTGCCCTTTCGGACGAACAGACCGCAATCTTCGACATGGCGCGGGCCTTTGGGGGCGAGTACATCGCGCCATTTGCACGGTCGTGGGAAGCCGCAGGCACGATCCCCCGCGATCTCTGGCCGCGTCTTGCCGATTTGGGCTTTGGCGGGCTCTACGTGTCCGAGGCCAGCGGTGGATCCGGCCTGACCCGGCTCGACGCGACGCTGGTATTCGAGGCGCTGTCGATGGCCTGCCCATCGGTCGCCGCGTTCCTGTCGATCCATAACATGTGTGCGCGTATGATCGACCAGTTCGGGTCGGACGAAATGCGGTCGCGTATCCTGCCAAAGGCGCTGAGCATGGACTGTGTGCTGTCCTACTGCCTGACCGAACCGGGATCGGGGTCGGACGCGGCGGCCCTGAAAACCCGCGCCAAGGTGACAGAGACAGGGTATGCGCTGACCGGGTCCAAGGCTTTCATCTCGGGCGCGGGCTATTCGGATGCATATATCGTCATGGCCCGCACGGGTGACGACGGGCCAAAGGGCATCAGCGCCTTTCTGGTGATGGATGGCACCGAGGGCCTGTCATTCGGCGGGCTTGAGGACAAGATGGGCTGGCGATCGCAAGAGACGCGACAAGTCAACCTCGACAACTGCGAGTCCGCGTTGCTGGGCGAGGTGGGACAGGGGTTCACCTATGCGATGAAGGGTCTCGACGGCGGCCGCCTGAACATCGCCGCTTGCTCGCTTGGCGCAGCGCAGGCGGCGTTGGAGCAGACGCTGGTTTACATGCGTGACCGCGTGGCCTTCGGCAAATCCATCGACCAGTTTCAAGGATTGCAGTTCCGCCTTGCCGATATGGAAACCGACATGCAAGCCGCCCGTATCCTGCTGCGTCAGGCGGCGTGGAAACACGACACTGGCGCGCCGGACGCCACTGCTCACTGTGCGATGGCCAAGAAATTTGTGACCGAGGTCGGCAGCCGCGTCGCCGACCAGTGCCTGCAACTGCACGGTGGTTATGGCTACCTCGCCGACTATGGCATCGAAAAGATCGTCCGCGATCTGCGGGTGCATCAGATCCTGGAAGGTACGAACGAGATCATGCGCCTGATCGTCGCCCGCCACCTGATCGGCACATGACGGACCTGATCGTTCGCACCATAGGGCGCGCCGGGCAGATCACCCTGAACCGCCCCGACGCCCTGAACGCCCTGACCTGGGACATGGTGCGTGGCATCGAAGTCGCGCTCGACGGCTGGCGCGACGACCCTGACGTGACCCTCGTGATGATCGACGGCGCGGGCGACCGGGCGTTTTGTTCAGGTGGTGACATCGCCGAAATGTATGTGAGCGGGCTGCGCGGCGACTCCTCCTACGGCCGGGCCTTCTGGCGCGACGAATACCGGCTGAACGCGAAGATCGCCAATTATCCCAAACCCATCGTCACTTTCCTGCACGGCTTTACCATGGGCGGTGGCGTCGGAATCGGCTGCCACGCCAGCCACCGGATCGTTGGCGCAACCAGCCGGATCGCGATGCCCGAATGCAGCATCGGACTGATCCCTGACGTCGGCGGATCACTGCTGCTGGCCACTGCTCCGGGACGGTTGGGGGAATATCTGGGGTTGACCGGCGACAGGATGGACGCGGGCGATGCGCTGTTCGCGGGCTTTGCCGATCATTTCGTGCCCGAAGCTGACTGGCCGGACCTCAAGGAGGTTCTCACTGGGGGCGAAATCATGATTCCTCCGCATGCCGCCCCCATCGCCCGGCTCTCCGGTTGGCGAGTTCTGATCGACGCGCATTTCGCAGGCGATCGCATCGGCGATATCCTGAACGGGCTGCCCGCCGATCCTGCTCCGCCGTTGGCCCATGCAAAGAAGCTGATTGGTCGCAACTCTCCGCTTGCGATGGCCGCAGCGCTGGAAGTCATCCGCCGGGTGCGAATCCGCCCCACGATCGAAAACGCATTGGAACAGGAGTACCGATTCACTCACCGGGCAATGATACATTCCGATTTCATCGAAGGCATCCGCGCCGCGGTGATCGACAAGGATCGCGCCCCGCATTGGCGGCCCCTGCGCAGCGGCGATGTGGTCAAGATGACCCTGCCGCTGGGCCCTGACAGCCTTGATCTGACAAAGGAAACGACATGAACATCGGCTTTATCGGCCTTGGCAACATGGGCGCGCCGATGGCCGCCAATCTGGTCGCTGCGGGGCATCGGGTGACAGGTTTCGACCCGGTCGCAACGACGGGCGGCCTGACGCTGGCCGGATCTGCCGCAGATGCTGCGAAAGGCGCGGAAGTGGTCATCACCATGCTGCCGAACGGCGCAATCCTGCGCGCCGTAGCCGCCGAAATCCACGCCGTCATGCGCAAGGGCGCGCTGCATCTGGATTGCTCGACCGTCGATGTCGACGCGGCCCGCGCCGTCGCTCAAGCTGCCGAGGGCGCCGGACTACTGGCCGTCGACGCACCCGTTTCGGGCGGCATCGGCGGCGCGGCGGCAGGCACGCTGACGTTCATGGCGGGGGGCACCAGAGCCGCCTTTGACTGCGCCAAACCGCTGTTCGACGTGATGGGCCAGAAGGCGGTCCATTGCGGCGCCGCCGGCAACGGACAGGCGGCCAAGATCTGCAACAACATGATCCTTGGCGTCACCATGATCGCGACCTGCGAGGCGTTTGCGCTGGCCGACAAACTGGGGCTGGATCGTCAGGCGATGTTCGATGTGGTCAGCACCTCGTCGGGGTCAAGCTGGTCGATGAACACCTACTGCCCCGCACCCGGAATTGGCCCGAAAAGCCCCGCAGACAATGGCTATGCTCCGGGTTTCGCCGCCGATCTGATGCTGAAAGACCTGCGCCTGTCGCAAACGGCGGCCAAGGCGGTGAACGCCGATACGCCGATGGGGGCCGCAGCAACGGCACTTTACGCAACCTTTGTCGAGGATGAGGACGGCGCTGGCCGCGATTTCAGCGCCATGCTGCCCCGATTCGAAAATCGCGCGCGGCGTTGACCCAGATCAACGGAGTCCGGACGCATATATGTCAGGCTTGGCGCATGTTTTGAAAAGGAGACTATGCCATGTTCACGAAAAACGAAGGGTCCGCAGATCGTATCCTGCGGGCGTTGGTTGGGGCCGCGCTGGTGCTGGCGTTTTTCGCAACTACCGGCGGTGCATGGCATTGGTTGTTGCTGATCGGTGTTGTGCCGTTGTTGACGGGTCTGCTGGGGACCTGCCCGGTTTACAGCCTTTTTGGCCTCTCGACCTGCCCCGTCAAACGAACCTAGGTTGTAAAACGTCGCGCTGTGTCGCAATTCCTGTAACGCCGGTTCGATCCCTGCCCTAGTCATGGGGCAGACGGTGGCACCATGCATTTTCAGAATTTCGCGGCACATCTGACCTACCCCGAAGTGCCTGAAGCGGCACGGGCCGTTCTGCGCCGGTCATTTCTTGACACCATGGGGGTCGCAGCGGTCGGGTCGACCACCGACATGGCGCGGATCGCCCGTGCGACCGCGCCAGTGCTGATGGGCGGAAACCAGTCGCGCAACCTGATGGATGGCACCCGCCTTAGCCCCGCTGGGGCGGCGATGGTCGGGGCGATGACGCTTGATTCGGTCGATGCCCATGATGGGACCAGTCCGTGCAAGGGCCATGCCGGATCAGCCGTCTTTCCGGCCCTTCTGGCGATGGCCGACGCGATGCCGGGGATGACCGGGGAGGACTTTGCCACCCTCCTGTCTATCGCCTACGAGGTCAGCTATCGCGCCGGCCTCGCCCAGCACGCCACCTGTGCCGATTACCACACATCGGGCGCTTGGACGGCGGTGGGCGTTGCGACGGCCAGCGCCCGTGCGCTGGGCTGCGACGTCGAAACGATCCGCCATGCTGCTGGGATCGGTGAATACCACGGACCGCGCAGCCAGATGATGCGCTGTATCGACCACCCGACGATGGTGCGGGATGGGGTCGGCTGGGGAGCGCCAACAGGGGTGTCGGCGGCCTATCTGGCGCAAGCGGGGTTTACAGGTGCCCCAGCACTGACCTGCGAACAAGCCCCGGAGTTCTGGACCGATCTGGGCGAAAACTGGCGGTTGGTCGAAGATACCCATTATAAGCCTTACCCCTGCTGCCGCTGGGCGCACCCCAGCCTTGACGCCGCCCGCGACCTGATGCGCGACCATGATCTGCACCATTCTCAGGTGGCATCGGTCGACATCCGCACCTTTCACAACGCCACCCGGTTGGCGGGCCACACGCCCGCGACGCCCGACGAATTCGCCTATGCCATCGCATTCCCTGTGGCCGCGATGATCGTACGGGGCCAAGTCGGCGTTGCCGAACTGGCCACCTCCACCCTGCAAGACTCGGATATCCTGCGCATTTCCCGCGCCACCACCCTGATCGACGACCCTGAAATGACCCGGATCAGCGTCGGCAAACGCTGGGCGCAGGTGACGATCACACTCAAGGACGGCACCCAATATGCCGCCGCCCCGCGCACCCCGCGCGGCGATACCGGCATGGCGCTTTCGGACGCCGAAATCAGCGACAAGTACCACCTGTTCGCCGATCCGGTACTGGGCCGCGCCCGTGCGGACCATATCGAGGATCTGACGGGCCGCTTCGACCGCCTCGGGGCCGAAGACTTTGCGACCCTGTGCGATCTGGTTCTGACGCGCCCCTGAGCCGTTTCACTTTGCTGTAACAACTCCGGGGGAGTCCGCAGGACGGGGGCAGCGCCCCCAACCTATTCCGCCGCCACGCCCCGCGCCTTGAGCATCGGCCCCAGATACCGCCCGGTATGGCTTTCCGCCACCAATGCCACATCCTCGGGCGTGCCTGTCGCGACCACGCGACCACCGCCTTCGCCGCCTTCGGGGCCGATGTCGATGATCCAGTCGGCGGTTTTGACCACGTCCAGATTGTGTTCGATAACCACGACGGTATTGCCCTGATCGACCAACTCGTGCAGCACTTCAAGCAGCTTGCGCACATCTTCAAAATGCAGGCCTGTCGTCGGTTCGTCCAGAATATACAGCGTCCGCCCGGTCGACCGGCGCGCCAACTCCTTGGACAACTTGACCCGCTGCGCCTCGCCCCCCGAGAGGGTCGTGGCCTGCTGGCCAACCTTGATGTAGCCCAGACCGACACGCACCAGCGCGTCCATCTTTTCACGGATGGACGGCACCGCACGGAAAAAATCTTGGGCATCTTCCACAGTCATATCAAGGACATCCGCGATGCTCTTGCCCTTGAACTTGATCTCCAAAGTCTCGCGGTTATACCGCTTTCCCTTGCAGGTCTCGCAGGTGACGTAAACGTCGGGCAGAAAGTTCATCTCGATCTTCAGCACGCCGTCACCCTGACACGCCTCGCAGCGCCCGCCTTTGACGTTGAACGAAAACCGCCCCGGTTTGTAACCCCGCGCCTGCGCTTCCGGCAGGCCCGCAAACCAGTCGCGGATCGGCGTAAACGCGCCGGTGTATGTTGCCGGGTTGCTGCGCGGGGTGCGCCCGATGGCGCGCTGGTCGATGTCGATCACCTTGTCAAGGTGTTCGAACCCCTTGATCGTTTCGCAGGGGGCCGGGGTTTCCCGCGCCCCGTTCAGCTTCATCGCGGCGTTTTTATAGAGCGTTTCAATGGTCAGCGTCGATTTACCGCCGCCCGACACCCCAGTGACGCAGGTGAATGTCGCCAGCGGAAAATCGACCGTAATGTCGTGCAGGTTGTTGCCACTCGCCTTGACCACAGTCAGCTTTTTCTTGTTGCCCTTGCGGCGCACGACAGGCACCGCGATTTCACGCGCGCCGACCAGATATTGCCCGGTCAACGACTTCGGATCAGCCATCACCTGTTCTGGCGTGCCGTGCGACACCACCTCGCCGCCGTGCAAACCTGCACCGGGGCCAAAATCGAACACGTAGTCGGCATCGCGGATCGCCTCTTCGTCGTGTTCCACCACGATCACCGTATTGCCCTGATCGCGCAAATTCTTCAGTGTCACCAGCAGGCGGCCGTTGTCGCGCTGGTGCAATCCGATGCTGGGTTCATCCAGCACATACAGCACCCCGGTCAGGCCCGACCCGATCTGGCTGGCCAGCCTGATCCGCTGGCTTTCGCCGCCCGACAGCGTCCCGGCATTGCGCGATAGCGTCAAGTATTCCAGCCCGACGTTGTTCAAAAACCCCAACCGGGCGCGAATTTCCTTGAGGATCGCCTTGCCGATTTCGTTCTTCTGGTTGGTCAATGACGCAGGCACGCTTTCGCACCAATCGAACGCCTCTTTGATCGACATCTGCACGACCTGCCCGACATGCAGCTTGGCGATCTTGACCGCCAGCGCCTCGGGCCGCAGGCGATAGCCACCACAGGCCCCGCATGACCGGTTGTTTTGATACTGTTCGAAATCCTCGCGGACCCAAGCCGAGTCGGTCTCGCGATAGCGCCGTTCCATGTTTGGAATCACACCCTCGAACACCCGTTTGACCTGATAGACCCGGCCACCCTCGTCATAACGGAACTGGATTTCGGTGTCGCCCGATCCGCGCAGAAACACCTCCTGCACCTCGGCGCTCAGGTCTTTCCAGCGGGCGTTCTTGTCGAATTCATAGTGCTTGGCGATGGCCTCGATCGTTTGCAGGAAATACGGGCTTTTTCCCTTGCGCCACGGCGCCAGCGCCCCGTCGTAGATTTTCAACGTCACATCCGGCACGACCAGACGTTCGTCAAAGAACAATTCGACTCCCAGACCGTCGCAGACCGGGCAGGCCCCGAACGGCGCGTTGAACGAAAACAAGCGGGGTTCGATTTCGGGAATGGTGAATCCGCTGACCGGGCATGCGAATTTTTCCGAAAAGATCATCCGCTCCGGCTCGCCTTCGCCCTCCGCCGGGGCGGTTTCCAGCACGGTAATCCCGTCGGCCAGGTTCAGCGCCGTGCGGAAACTGTCCGCCAGCCGGGTTTCCAGCCCCTCGCGCACGACAATTCGGTCGACGACAACATCGACGTCATGGCGCAGCTTCTTGTCCAGCGTCGGCGGTTCGTCCAATTCATAGAACACGCCATCGACCTTGACCCTCTGAAAGCCATTCTTGCGAAGTTCCAGAAACTCCTTGCGATACTCGCCCTTGCGGTCGCGGATGATCGGCGCGAGCAAATAGCCGCGCGTGCCTTCGGGCAGCGTCATCACCCGGTCAACCATATCCTGCACCTGCTGTGCCTCGATCGGCAGGCCGGTGGCGGGGCTGTAGGGCGTGCCGACGCGGGCGAACAGCAGACGCATGTAATCGTAAATCTCGGTCACGGTGCCGACAGTCGACCGGGGGTTTTTCGACGTGGTTTTCTGCTCGATGGAAATCGCGGGCGACAGCCCGGAAATGTGATCCACATCCGGCTTTTCCATCATGTCAAGGAACTGCCGGGCATAGGCGGACAGCGATTCGACATAACGGCGCTGCCCTTCGGCGTAGATCGTGTCAAAGGCGAGCGATGATTTGCCCGACCCCGACAGGCCGGTGATGACGACCAACTTGTCGCGCGGAATGTCCACGTCGATATTCTTGAGGTTATGTTCGCGGGCGCCCCGCACCTCGATAAACTTTTGATCCGGCATGCTGGCCCCCGTGTTGGCCCCTGTGGCGTGAGTTAACAGATAGTGGACGTGTCCGCCGCTTCCAACCCCAATTCTAGAACAGGACGGGAACATTGGCCGGCTGCTGACAATTTCCGCGGCGTCGCCGGTCAGGATTTCCCGACCCAACGCCAACGGGGGGTGGTCAGAAACGCCACCATGTGTTTTTCTTCGCAAGATTATTTCACTGCCAAAGGATTCCCCATGCGTTTGCTTGCTATTTTCGCCACCCTGATCGCCCTGTTCCCTGCCTTTGCATCCGCCCAAGACCGACCCAACACCGTCCTTGTCCTCGACGCCTCCGGCTCGATGTGGGGCCAGATCGACGGCGTCGCCAAGATCACGATCGCCCAAGAGGTCGTGACCGACCTGTTGCAAACGTTCCCGGCGGACGAAAATCTGGGGTTGACGATCTATGGTGCCCGCACCCGTGGCGATTGCACCGATATCCAGACGGTCGTGGAACCCGGCACCGGCAACCGTGACCGCATCGCGAGCGCCGTCGCCGCGATCAAACCGTTGGGCAAGACCCCGATGACAGACGCGATCATCGCTGCGGCCGAGGCGCTGCGTTATACCGAAGACAGCGCGACCGTGATCCTGGTCAGCGACGGCGTCGAAACCTGTAATCCCGACCCCTGCGCCGCCGCACGTCTGCTTGAAGAAAACGGGATCGGCTTTACCGCCCACGTCATTGGCTTCGACGTCGGATCCGACCCCGATGCTCTGGCGCAGATGCAATGCATCGCCGACGAAACCGGCGGCCAGTTCCTGACAGCGGCCAATGCGTCCGAACTCACGTCCGCGCTTGAACAGGTATCCAAGGCACCCGAGCCGCCTGCTGCGCCGCTGACCGGGCAGATCACGTTCATGGCGGTCGAAGATGGCGGTTTCATCGCGCTGGACGAGCCGATTGTCTGGAACGTGACGGCGGCCGACGGCACCGTGGTGATCGCCGACAGAAACCAAGCTGTCTTCACCGAAGACCTGCCAGTCGGGGTTTACACGGTAACCGCGCTCCGCCTCGCCACCGAAGATACGGTCACTGCCGACCTTACGGTTCTACCTGCGCCGGGCACCAAATCGGTCGCCTTTCCCGCCCCGCTGCCGCCGCAGGCGACGCTGACCGCGCCCGACACCTCACTGCTTGGCGCGACGATCCCCGTGGGCTGGACCGGCCCGAACGAAGAAAACGACTATGTCTCGGTCGCCAAGATCGGCGACGACGGCTATATTAATTACACCCGCATTCGCGAAGGCAACCCGCTGGAATTGCTGATGCCGACAGAACCGGGAGATTACGAAATCCGCTATGTCCTCAATCAGGATGGCATGGTTGTGGCAACACGCCCGATCACGGTCGCCGCGTTGACCGTCAGCGTGACGGCGCAGGACCAGGCCGTGGCCGGTTCACTGGTGACCGTGGGCTGGGACGGCCCCGATTATGAGCGCGATTACATCTCGGTCGCATCGGTCGGCGACGACGGCTATATCAACTACGCCCGCACCAGCGAAGGCAACCCGCTGGAACTGCTGATGCCGACCGAACCGGGAACATACGAAATCCGCTATGTTCTCAATCAGGATGCCGAGGTGCTGGCGACCAGGACCATTACGATCACGGCTCTTAAGATCACAATCGATGCCGTAGCCGAGGCTGTAGCGGGTTCAACCGTCGCAGTAAGTTGGGAAGGTCCCGACTATCAGAATGACTATATCGCGGTGTCCGAGGTCGGCACCGACGGCTATGTCAACTATGCGCGGACCAGCGAAGGGAATCCGACCGAGGTGTTGATGCCGACCGCGCCGGGCGAATACGAACTGCGCTATGTTCTGAATCAGGATAGCATGGTCGCCGCCCGGCGTCCGATCACCATTACCGCGCTCAAGGTGCAGCTTGTTGCCCCGGCAACGATCAAACTGGGCGAGACGCTGACCATTGGATGGGACGGACCGGGCTATGAGAGGGACTACATCTCGATCGGGGTGCCGGGCGCAGTCGATTACATCAACTACACCCGCATAAGCGACGGCAATCCGCTGACATTGGAACTTCCCGACACTGCCGGAGATTACGAAATCCGCTACCAGTTAAATCAAGACGGGGTCATTGTGGGACGTTTGCCGATCACCGTAACCAAAGAATAGCAAACTCAAATCGGGCGGCCTAATCACGGGGGCCGCCCGCGCCGTTCGGCGAAAGTGAAGCCTAAAAGTGGATCGCCCGCCCGTAGGCATCCAGCACGCTTTCGTGCATCATCTCCGACAGGGTCGGGTGCGGGAACACGGTTTGCATCAGGTCTTCTTCGGTCGTCTCAAGCTGGCGACCGATGATGTAACCTTGGATCAATTCGGTGACTTCGGCCCCGATCATATGGGCGCCCAGCAATTCGCCGGTCTTGGCGTCAAAGATGGTCTTGATCATTCCCTCGGGTTCACCCAGCGCGATCGCCTTGCCGTTGCCGATGAACGGGAATTTGCCGACCTTGATGTCGAACCCGGCCTCTTTCGCCTTGGCCTCGGTCATGCCCACGGATGCGACCTGCGGATGGCAATAGGTGCAGCCCGCGATGCTGCCCGGCTTGATCGGATGGGCGTGTTTGCCAGCGATCAGTTCGGCGACCATGACGCCCTCGTGTGACGCCTTGTGCGCCAGCCATGGCGCACCGGCGATATCGCCGATGGCATACAGGCCCTCAACCCCGGTGCGGCAGAATTCATCTGTTATGACATGGGTACGGTCGACCTTGATGCCCGCCTCTTCCAACCCCAGCCCCTCGACGTTGCCAACGATGCCGACAGCACTGATGACGGTGTCGAAATCGTGGGTTTCGGTCTTGCCGCCGACCTCGATATGGGCAGTTACCTTGCCCTTGGCACGGTCAAGTTTCTTGACCGTGGCCTTTTCCATGATTGTCATGCCCTGTTTGACGAACGCCTTTCTGGCGAATGCCGAAATCTCGGCATCCTCGATCGGCAGTACCCTGTCCATCACCTCGACCACGGTCGTCTTGGCACCCAACGTATTGTAAAAGCTGGCGAATTCGATGCCGATGGCGCCCGACCCGATGACCAGCAGGTTCTTGGGCATATGGGGTGGTTGCAGGGCGTGGCGATAGGTCCAGACCAGATCGCCGTCCGCCTCAAGGCCGGGCAATTCGCGGGCGCGGGCCCCGGTGGCGATGATGATGTTCTTGGCCGTCACGTCTTCGGTGCCCTTGTCGGTCTTGATGGAAACGCGGCCTTTGCCGGCCAACGTGGCCTCGCCCATGATCGCCGTCACCTTGTTCTTTTTGAACAGATGGCCGATGCCGCCGGACAGTTGTTTGGCGATGCCACGCGACCGGGCGACGACGGCGTTCAGATCGTAATTGATCCCCGTCGCCGACAGGCCGAATTCCGACGCCCGGTGCATCAGGTGGAACACTTCGGATGACCGCAACATCGCCTTGGTCGGGATGCAGCCCCAGTTCAGGCATATGCCGCCCAGATTTTCACGCTCGATGCAGACGACCGACAGACCCAGTTGGGCGGCACGGATCGCGGCGACATAACCGCCCGGCCCGGACCCGATCACGATCACGTCGAAATTTCTGGCAGCCATCGCATCGTCCTCCAAAACTCGTCAGGGGGAACTTAAACGACAATCACACCAACCTCTAGGGGCGTGGCGGCATGGCCGCTATGGTGCTTTTGCGAGGCGCGCGGCCCGTCGGGTGACACATCAGGATGATCGGCCACGGCGGTCCGCACTTTGGTCAGTCGCGCAATGCGGGGGCCTGTCGCACGCAGTTGCGCCCTGCGGCCTTGGCCAGATACAGCGCCTCGTCGGCGCGTTTCAGCATCACTTGCGGCAATTTGCCATCCAACGGATACGTCGCCACGCCCGCCGAAATCGTCACGCGCGGCAGAATCCCAGCCATATGCCGCACTTCGGTCGCGCCAATTGTCGCGCGCAGCTTTTCGGCACCCAGGCAGGTCTGCACTTCATCCGCGTCGGGCAGGATGACCGCAAATTCCTCGCCCCCGATCCGGCAGCAGATCGCGCCTTTGTCCATGACCTCGACCATTTTCTCGCCCAAAGCACGTAAAACGGCGTCACCCACGTCATGGCCGTGACTGTCGTTGAACGTCTTGAACTTATCCGCATCGAAGGAAATCAGCCCGAAGCTGCCTCCTTTCTTGTCAGCCAGCGCAATCTCGCGGCGCAGCGCATCCATGAAATAGCGCCGGTTGTACAAGCTGGTTAGCGGATCGCGGATTGACTGGTCGTGCAATTCATCGCGCAGTTTGACGTTGGCGATCGCCATCGAGATATGTTCGCCGCAACGCACCGCGAACTGGCTGCTGTCGTTCACATGCGCCGCTGACATCGTCAGATGATCGAACCGGATATGCAGCAGGCCCACGGTGTCGCCGTGGGCGACGATCGGCACGCAGATGTATTCGTTGACGTCGACGGCATGCTGATGCGCAGTTACGTGGTCGCAGGCAAAGCATATACCTTCGGAATTGTATTCATACGACCGGCCCCGGCGCAGTGCCCAGCAGCTGTCAGGTGCGATGTAGGGGTGCAGATCATGAGTGTTCCAATGGCAGATGCCGTCCAGCACATCGCGGCTGTTGGAATAGATATACAGCTCGCCTTTGGAGCCCGGAAGCAGTTTTTGCATGAAACTGGTGACGATCATGAACAATTCCTGCAGCGATTTGCAGCTTTGCAACCATTCATCAAGCTGGCCCAATAATCGTGCTTCGTCCTGACGGCCGCGTTCGCTCGCCAGCACTTCACGGGCGCGCTTTTCCGCTGCCTGGGCATCCTGTTTGGCCAGAACCAGATCGTGGGCTGCCTTGCGGGCTTCGCTGACATCGGTGAACGTAACAACATAGCCGCCACCCCGCGCCGGGCGGGCATTGGTCAACACCACGCGCCCGGACGGAAGGGGCATATCGTAGGCATAGGGGCGATGCGCCCGGATCAGGGCATCCGACTTGCTGGCGTCGTCGGCCGTCATGATCCCGCGATCCAGTGACAGTTCGCGAAACGCCGTCCGTTCGGTGCCGATCCCCAGATCGTCGCCGGTCAGTTCAAGAACATCGAAAACGCGGGTGTTATGCAGTTCACAGATTCCATCGGCGGACCACACGAGGATCCCCTGCTCCATGATATTCATGATCTCGATGGCCAGGTCCGCGCGCGGGCGCGATACCTCGGCCCCGATTTCGATCCATGAATCGGCTTTTGGCGGCGCTAATGCATCGTGTTTCACATCGCATCCTTCAGACGACAGCTAGCCGCGTCAGGATGATCCAAATAACCTTGCGGTTGGGTTAATACCCATTCGACTTCGTTCCTAAATCCACATCAGATTTTAGACGTCCGCGGGGTTGCCGGCGTCAGCCGCGCTCAACTCGCGCACGACAGCACCATAGGCACCTGCATCCAGATGAACCTGTTCGGCCGCTCGAGTATCGCGCCCAAGGGCTGCGTTGCGGTGCGGAAACCGACCAAAGCGGCGGATCACCTCGCGATGCGCCTTGGCATGCAGCAGCGTGGACGGATCGGCCAGTGGCATCCGGGTCAGGATCAAGCGCACCGCCCGATCCTGATCCATCAGGTTCTCAGCATGCATCAGCGGCAGATAGAAAAAGTTGCGGGCGGGTTCGGATATCCGCATGTCCCAGTTGCGTCCGATCGCGATCTTGGCGGCGGCAAGACCCAGACGGTCGGTTGAAAATGCATCGCCGTGATCACGGAAAATGTTGCGCGGAAACTGGTCAGTCAGGATGATATAGGCCAGTGTTCCGGCGGGATAGGTCAGCCACAACCCGCAAGTGCCGTCGCGCGCACCCTGCCACGTCGGCATAAATCGGGCCCTGATCTCGTCGTCAAGGTCGGCACCGCCCCCATACCAGCCCTTTGGCCCGACATCGTCCAGCCAATAGCGCAGAATCTCGTCCGGTTCGACCATCGCCATGTCCCTCGCCCCATGTTTCCGCATACACGCAAACCGTGGCCGATCAAGCCATTACTGTGGCCAATCGGTTGAATTGGTCAAGGCGTGGCAGAGGTGGCGGCACTTTCCGCATCCGATTGCCGATAGACATCTTGCGCCACCTCGGCCGCGACAGCCGTGGACGAGGCCGAAATCTTGGCATAGGGCACCGTTTCACCAACCGTCGTGCGGGCCCTCCGCCGGGTCATCCGCCAGCCACCATAGGCCGCCAGCCCCAGCATCAGGAACGCAAGGTAGGCCCAGAAGCCCGCAGGGCCCGCCCAATCCATCGCGAACCCGACGATCAGTGGCCCGCCGATGGCCCCGACCCCGTTGATGAACAACAACCCGCCGGATGCGGCAGGCATGTCCTCGGGCGTAAGATAGTCGTTGGTGTAGGCGATCAGCAGGGCATACAGTGGGTTGGACGTGCCCCCGACCAGCGCCGCGCCGACCAGCAGAACCCAGTATTCTGCCTGCCCGACCATTGCGATCAGCGCCCCGGCCCCGCCCAATGCCGCCAGCGCGATGATCAGGATCCGTCGATCCATCCGGTCCGACAGCCAGCCGATGGGATATTGCGCAACAAGGGCCGTGACATAGATGCTCGAAACGAACAGTGAAATCTGACCCACCGTCAGTCCCGCCTTGATCCCGTAGACCGCCGACATCCCGAACTGCGCCGCGAACACGCCGCCAAGCAGGAACATGCCCATGCAGGCCAGTGGCGATGCCTTGATCAACCGCGCGATGGACAGCGGTTTGGTCTGCGAAAACGCCGGCGTGGGCCGGATCGACAGCAGGATCGGCGCGAATGCCATCGACACCAATACCGAAGGCACGATGAACAGCACAAACCCCGAAATGTCGCCCAAGGTCAGGATGTACTGCGCCGTGACGATCCCGGCCATCTGCACGATCATGTACAGCGACAGCGCCTTGCCCCGGTTGGCGTTGCTGGCCTGATTGTTCAGCCAGCTTTCCGCCGTCACATAGACGCCGCAGAAACAGAACCCGATGATGACCCGGCCAATCGTCCAGGCCCAGGGTGTGACCAGCGTCGGATACATGATGAGCACCGCCGATATGGTCGATCCAAGCGCGGCGAACACCCGGACATGGCCGACCCGGCGGATCATTTCCGGCGTCAGTTTCGACCCGCCCAGAAAGCCGACGAAATAGGCCGACATGATCACCGACATTTCCAGCGTGGAAAAGTTCTCAAGCCCGCCGCGGATACCCAAGAGGGTGCCCTGCAAGCCGTTGCCGATCATCAGCATGAACATGCCAAGAAACAAGGCCCACGATCCGCTGATAACCTGTAACATTGCCCTGCTCCGTCGACCTGCCATCACGACAGTCGCGCTGATGCGCCCCGTGACTGCAAAAGTCCACCGCGTTTCCGGTCAGACCTCGCTCAAATACGCCAATCCAGCGTCCGGTAGCAGCAACGATGCGTCGCCATATGAAAAGAACCGATACCGCTCTGCAATGGCGTGGGCATAGATCGCCCTGATCCGGTCCGTCCCCATCAGCGCTGACACCAGCATCATCAGGGTCGATTTCGGTAGATGAAAGTTGGTCATCAGCCCGTCCGCCACCCGAAACCTGAACCCCGGCGTGATGAAAATGTCGGTCGGGCCGCACCACGGCGCGACACCCGCATCGGTCGCAGCACTTTCGATCAGGCGCAGTGCTGTGGTGCCGACCGGGATGATCCGCCCGCCAGCAGCGCGGGTCGCATTGATCGCGGCGGCGGCACCCGCCGTCACCTCACCCCATTCGGCATGCATCTTGTGATCAGCAATGTCGTCGACCTTGACCGGCAGGAACGTTCCCGCCCCGACATGCAGGGTGACGTGGGTAAACGCCACGCCTTTGGCGGCCAACAGCGCCAGCAGACCGGCATCGAAATGGAGCGAGGCGGTGGGAGCCGCGACAGCACCGGCATAACGTGCCCAGACGGTCTGATAGTCGGTCTTGTCGGCCTCGTCTGCCGGGCGCTGGGCGGCGATGTAGGGGGGCAAGGGCATCGCCCCGGAGGCGATCAGGGCGGCATCGAAATCGTCGCCCGTCAGATTGAAATCCAAATGCCCCATCCCTTCGGCCCTTCCTGTCAAACGAGCACGCAATGCGGGCGAAAAATCGATCCATTCGCCATCCCGCAACTTTTTCAGTGGTTTGACCAAAGAAGTCCAGCACCCGTCGGCACGGGGTTCCAGCAATGTCACCTCGATCCGTGCCGTGGTCGCCCCGGCCCCGGCCATGCGGTGGCGCACGCCGGTCAGCCGGGCCGGGATCACTTTGGTATCGTTCAGCACCAGCCGGTCACCGGGATGCAGCAGATCGACCAGATCGCACACCTGCAGATCGCGGATCGCCGCGCCCTGCGCCACCAGCAATCGGGCAGACGACCGGGGTCGCGCCGGGCGAGTGGCGATCAGCGCCTCGGGCAGGTCGAAATCAAAATCAGACAGCTTCACAGGACCACCTACTGCGCAACCCGCGGCACCGGGCGGCGAAAAATTTCCCGAAACATGCCCGGTGTCAATACCGACAGTGGGTTCACTCCGACGCGCACGTCTTCGGAACTGCCACTCAGGGTGAAATTGAACCCGATCAGCCCTTCGCCACGCCGGGTCAGGACCGATCCGATGCCATTCAGGAAATAGAAAGGCGACACCACACCCTGAAAATCCATCGCCTTGCTGGCCAGCGTGTAGATCCCGTCGAGCGAAATGCCCAGACCGGGACCAACCGCGCTCGCCTGCGTCAGGACGATCCGGTCGGGGGTCAGGCGGAACCGGGCCTCGACATCGGTGAACTGCAACCCCTGCCCGGCCATCTGCTGTATCAGGCCAATGACGCTGATCGCGTTCAGCAAGGAGGCCAGCGCCGGGGCGTCGCGAACGGTCAGGTTGGCGACGGTCATGCTGCCGTCATAGATGCCTTCACCCCCGGTCGGGAGCAGGCGCAGGTCCAGCGCCCCGCCGGTTGCGTTTTGCAGGAACCCGGCGGCGGCGAACACGCCCCCCGCGTTGTCCGACACGATCCGCACGGCAGTGCGGCCATCCTGCGGAACTACTGTGCCCTGCACTGCCGCACCACCATTGACGTTGGCGCTGAAGCGGCCTGAGAAACCGCCCTCGGCGCTGAATTCGCCAGCAAAGCCATTCAAGGCGATGCCGTCCGAGATTTGCAGACGGTCCAGCGCGATCTGCATCGGTCCGCCCTGCCCGCCCGAAGGGCCGAAATTGGCGCGACGCAGGTCCAGATTGCCGCCGTCGATAACGATCCCGACCGCCGCACCGCGCCCACGCCCCTGCAACGTCACCGGCGCGTCCAGCCAGCCGCCAAGACGGACACGGGAAAACCGCGCCCGCTCCAGCCCGCCGCCGGGCGCGAGGGTGATCGCGCCATCGGCCTGCAATCCGGCGGTGTCGATGGACAGGCTGTCGATCCGGGGCAAGGCACCAAGGCTTCCACTGACGCTCAGCGATCCTGTTGCGCCTTGCGGTTTGGACCACCCGACCGCAGGCAGAGCCATCCCGATACCCGCCAGAGTGCTGGTCAGCCGGAACGCCGGGGCGGCGTCGGGGACAAGGTCGATCCGCAGATCGGCCCGGCCTGACCCGTTGATCGTGCCGCGTGGTAACCCGATATTGAATTCGTCGAGAAACGCCTGGCTCAGGGTGACGGCTGCGTCGATGCGCGCGTCCGGACTGGTGCCCGGCCCGATGGCACGAGCGAATGTTACGTCCATCGGCACCTGACCCAGCCGGACCGGGCCGCTGATCGCCAGACTGTCGGGGCGGGCGACGACCTCAAGCTGCGTCGCGGTCAGGGTCCGGCCGGGCACCACGACATCGCTGGTCACCCCCGTCACCGTGGCATCAAGGGCAAAGTCCGCCGCGCCCGGTGCGGCCTGCCGCCCCAGCCTCAGATTTATGGTGCCCTCGGCTTCGGCCTGCCCGGTCGCCAGGGTGACCGGCAAGCCGGCCTTGGTCAGAAACCCGAACGGCGGTTCGTCCAGCACAGCCAGACTGGCAAGAACGGACCCGGCGGTGTGCAGGTCGATACGCGCCGGAGGGTTTCGGATCCGGCTGTCGGGGATGCGGAACACCGACCCTGCCAGATCTATGTCGCCGCCCTGCGGGGCGGTCAGCGTCCCGGCGTCAACTGTAACAATGACGGCATCGCGCAGATAGGAAAGGCTGCCCGCCGCGGCCGTCACCGGAGGGAGGGTATTCATGAATTTCACCCTCGCATCGGTATAGTCGAACTGGGCGCTGACAACCGGCGCCGCACCAGGGGCAATCCGAACCGCCGTATGGACTTCGTGCAGGCTGCCGGCAGTCAGATTCTCGACCAGCCAACGCCGCGTACCGGCCAGGAACGTCACTGGCCAAAGGTTCAACACATCGGCAACGACAAGCGACGCGGCGCTGGTGTCCAGCGATACTGCCCACCCCTCGGGCGTGGCTTCCGCCGCGCCCTTGCCTGAAAAACGTACCGCCCGGTTGCCCAGCACGAACTGGCCGATGGTGACGCTGAACGGATTCAGGCGCAGCCGGAAATCGACGTAGGCAAGGTCGAAGATGCGGGGTGCGTCAAACACCCCCGGCGGGTTCAGGCGCAGATTCGTCAGGCGAAACTGCGCGAGCAGCGCTGCTGGCCAGCCGTTGACGACATCGCCAAGATAAGCTTGGCCGTCGGCTGTCACATCGCCCCAGTCGCTTTCCACGTCGACCTGGTTGAAGGTGATCCGGTCAGCGGCGGGATCGTAACGCAAATAGGTCTTGGCGCTGGAAAACCGGATTGGTTGGGTCTGCGGCGTGGGTTGCAGGGCGCCTGCACCGATCTCGAGCGTGGCGTTCAGTGGCCCGAGATCGCCATTGGCATCGATCGTGGCGCGCACCGCCGCCGACAGGGGCGCATCCAGTACCGACAACCAGCTGAGCGCGGGCGACTGGGTCGCCAGATCGATGGCAGCGGCATCCTGCATCGTCAGGCTCAGTGTTGCAGCCGGGCTGCCACGCGGGCTTTGATAGGACATCGCGACATTGGTCACGTAGTCGCGCCCCGACAGCAGCGCGACCTTGCCGCGCAGGGTCGTGACGGATCGGCGCAGATCCAGCGCCAGCGTGCCGCCATCGACCGTCCAGCTGCGTCCGGCGCGGGCATCGTCATAGTTGATGACCATGCCATCGGCGCGGACCTGTTCCAGCGCCGCCAACGCCGGACGTTCGAACAACTGGTCGAACTGGTCCAGCAGGGCGACAAAGTTCGGGGCTTCCTTGACGGTCGCGCCGCTGCTTTCGAAAACGACGGCGACCCGGCCATCAACGGCGCGGCGCAACCCGATCTGAACCCCTGACAGGACAATTTCCTGCGCCAGCAATTCGCGTCGCAGGATCAGGCCACGCGGCGAAAACACCGCCTCGACCTGCGGAATCCGGGCGATGACGGTGTCGTCGGCGTCGCGCAGCACCGCGTCGCTGATCCGCACGTGCGGGTGCAGATCGGTGCCGATGGTCACGCCGATACTGCCAAAATGCAGTGATCCGCCCTCGAGCACGTCGCCCGCGCGGGTTTCGATCTCGGTCTTGATCCAGGTCGGGGCGGTCACTTCGGTGCCCAACAACAGCACCCCGACGATGATCGCGAAGGTCAACGGTGCCAGCAGCACGATCAGCGTCAGGCGCAACGCGAACCGAGTCTTGGCAAACCGCCGATTTCGCCCTTTGCGCCCGGGCGCGGGCGGGGTCGGCGGCACAGATGCGGCGACGGGTTCCGGCGCGGGGTCAGGGACTTCGATGTCGGCTTTGGTCATCGCCAAATCTGCCCTGCGTCCCAGTTCCAGGGCTGTCGCCCGTTTGCCTCTTTATTCTGGCCCGTCAGGCGCTAAAACGAAACCTGAAACCGCAGCACCGCAGATTATGAACCATCACATGACCGACAGCATCCCGACAACCGGCGACAAGGCCCCGGGTTTCAACCTGCCCCGCGACGGCGGCGGCGCCCTGTCGCTGGCCGATCTGAGCGGCAAAACGGTTGTCCTGTATTTTTACCCCAAGGACGACACCCCCGGCTGCACCACCGAGGCGCTGGATTTCAGCGCCGCCCTGCCCGATTTCGACGCCGCTAACGCCGTTGTCGTCGGAATTTCGCGTGACAGCGTCAAGAAGCACGACAAGTTCCGCGACAAGCACGCCCTCAAGGTGGCACTGATCGCCGACGAGGATGGCACCGTTTGCGGGGCCTACGGAACTTGGGTCGAAAAGAGCATGTATGGCCGTAAATACATGGGCATCGACCGGTCGACATTCGTCATTGGACCTGACGGGGTCATCCGGGCCGCGTGGCGCGGTGTCAAGGTGCCTGGCCATGTCGCAGCAGTACTGGCGGCGGTTCAGGCAGTCTAAAAAATCGCAGAGTCGTCGCAAGCGGCGTGACCCGAGGTTTTGTCGGACCCTCCGGGGGGAGTATTTCAAGCTAAAACAAGCTGGGGCGAATTTGTTTGCCGTCCAGAAAAGGAACACCGATGCAAACCCTTGCCGAGATGGCCGTCGCGGTTCTGACCACAGCGGATGGGCGCGCCAAGACGGCCTTGTCACACCGCTGCGCCGCCCGCTGGCGCGATGCTCGTGCCGCGGGTTCCCCGATTCCGGTGGGGACCGCGACGCCGTCAGCGCATCCGGCCCGGCCCGAACGGCCCGAATTGCTGGCGCCGCGTGATGTGCCGCGGCGCGGACCCGACACACCGGCGGGGCGTATCGCCCTGCTGCACGCCCCGCCCATATCGAACTGAATGCCGTCGACCTGCACTGGGACATCATCGCGCGCTTTGCCGACACCCCGTTGCCGCTCGGATTCTACGATGACTGGGTGCAAGCGGCGGATGAGGAATCCAAACATTTCAACCTGCTGAGTGACTGGCTCGAATCAGCAGGCAGCCATTATGGTGCCCTGCCAGCGCATGCGGGGATGTGGCGTGCAGCTGAGGGCACGGCAAACGATCTTCTCGGCCGGCTCGCGGTGGGGCCCATGGTCCTCGAGGCGCGGGGGCTGGACGTGACGCCGGGGATGATCGCCGTGTTTCGAAAGGCCGGCGATGCTTCCGCCGTCAGCGCATTCGAGACGATCTATGCCGAAGAGGTCCGCGGGCCGAGGCCGGACTACCCCCTGATTTCTACTGGCCATTGGCCGAAACCGCACCGAGGTGAACTGCAAAATGCCGCGCCAACTCGGCGAAAATTCGCCATTTTGCCTCCTTTCCTTCGGTCATCTGTGCAATTTTGCGCAAAAATGTTGCGACATTGATGCGCTCCGTCTAACAGGACGAAAGGGGCGGGCTGTCATGGGTCACGTGTCGACGTCGATATGGGACAGGACATAAACGTGCGTTTTGGGCTACCGATGAAAATTCACGCGGCGCTTGAACGTCGCTTTCCCGAAAAGCGTTTGTTCCTGCGCTCGGACACTGAAACCCGCTTTATCCGCCTGAAATCCGAAACCCAGCTGGTCATTTGGACCGGCGCGACGCTGGTGGTCGGCTGGACGATCATCGCCACTGCGGTTCTGCTGATGGACAGCATCGGTGCCGGCAATTTCCGCGCCCAGGCGCAACGCGATCAGCTGATCTATGAACAGCGGCTGAACGCCATATCGACCGAACGCGACGCCCGCGCCGACGAAGCGCTCGCGGCGCAGGGACGCTTCAGCTCGGCACTGGCACAGATTTCGGTGATGCAGACCGAACTGCTGCGCTCCGAGGACAGCCGGCGCGAGATGGAGACCGGGATCGAGGTCGTGCAGGCCACCCTGCGGCGCACCATGAAGGAACGCGAGGACGCCCGCACCGAGGCCGCCGTGCTGACCGCATCCATCGAAGGCGGTGACGGCACCCTCCCTGGAAGCGTCGCTAACAGCGAAATGACCAGCACCGTCGATCTGTTGTCCGACGCTCTGTCGGATACCGCCGCCGAACGCGACCAGATCGCCGAAGACGCCAAATCCGCGCTCGACCACGCTGCCGACGTCGAAGACCAGTTGCGCCAACTGGAAGATCGCAACGACGAGATTTTTCGCCAGCTGGAAGAGGCGATGCTGGTTTCGGTCGAACCGCTCGACAACATGTTCCGGGCGGCCGGGATGAACCCCGACACCATGCTGGCGCAAGTCCGGCGCGGTTATTCCGGCACCGGTGGCCCCCTGACGCCATTGCAGTTTTCCACCCGTGGCGGCGCCAGCGATCCTAACGCCGAGCGCGCCAACGGCATCCTGTCGTCGATGGACCGTATCAACCTGTATCGCATCGCCGCCGAACGCGCCCCCTTTGCGGTTCCGATCAGGGATTCGTTCCGCTTCACCTCGCCATTTGGAATGCGCTGGGGCCGCCTTCATGCGGGCACCGATTTCGCCGCCCCGATCGGTACGCCGGTCTTTGCCACTGCCGACGGCGTCGTAACCAATGCCGGGTGGTCATCTGGCTACGGACGGCTGATCAAGATCCAGCACGAATTCGGGATCGAAACCCGCTATGGTCATTTGAACGCGATTCGCGTCCATGTCGGTCAAAGGGTCTCGCGCGGGGAACGGATCGGTGATATGGGAAATTCCGGACGTTCCACCGGGCCGCATCTGCACTATGAGATCCGCGTGGGCGGAGAGCCTGTCAACCCGATGACCTTCATAAGAGCTGGAAAAGATGTTTTCTAAGAGCAAAATCAACGACCCCGCGCCGAAACCCGCCGACACGTCCGCGACGCCCGAGGCCCCCAGGCCTGCGACCGGCATGACCCCGGATTTCAAACCGTCGACTCCCAAGGCGAAACCGCCGGCGTCGATCCTGTCGTCGGACCTGCATATCAAGGGCAACCTCAAAACATCGGGTGATATCCAGGTCGAAGGTCAGGTTGACGGCGACATCCGTGCCCATCTGCTGACCGTCGGTGAAGGTGCTACCGTAAAGGGCGAATGCGTCGCCGACGATGTGGTGGTCAACGGTCGTGTCATCGGCCGGGTGCGTGGCCTCAAGGTGCGCCTGACATCGACTGCGCGGGTCGAGGGCGACATCATCCACAAGACCATCGCGATCGAAAGCGGCGCCCATTTCGAAGGCTCCGTGCAGCGCCAGGACGATCCGCTGTCGACCACGGGCGGGATCAAGGCCAAGATGCCGAGCCCGCCGGACGACAAATCGGTCGTTGGATCGCCATCCACCTGATTGAGCAGGGCGCAGCAGGCAACTGCTGCGCCCTGCTCGTTTAGGTCAGATCGTCCAGTTTTCACCCCGACAGTTCAGGCCGGCGGCGCCGTGGCCAGCCGGTCGCGCGGTGCCAGCCCTGCCCCAGTTGCAACAGCGCCAGATCGCCGCCCCGCCGTCCGATAAGTTGCAGTCCCATCGGCAGGCCGTTGGCTCCGAATCCCGCCGGGACGGCAAGGGTCGGCAAGCCGATCAGGCTGGCAGGCACGACGACCTCCATCCAACGGTGATAGGTATCCATGGGCGTCCCCGCAATGGTTCTGGGCCAATCCCATTCGACGGGAAATGGCCAGCACTGCGCCGTTGGCAGAACCAGCGCGTCATGGGAGTCGAACAATGTCGCAGCGGTGCGGAACCAGTCGGACCGCATGGTGCTGGCGCGATGGATGGCCTCGCCGCTCATGCCCAGCCCGGCTCCACATTCCCACAGCGCCTGTGGGTTCAACGCTGCCCGCGTGACAGGATCGGCGTAAAGCTGTCGCATCCCTTCGGCGACCGACCAGTTGCGCAGGGTAACCCAAGCCTCCCATAGGGCGTCGCGCGAAAATGGCGCTGGCAGGTCATCGACCTCGCATCCGATATCCTCAAAAGTGCGCAACGCCGCCTGACAAAGACCCATCACGCCATCCTCGAACGGCAGCGCGCCGCCCCAATCTCCAAGCCAGCCGATCCGCCGCCCTGCCAGATTAGCGGAGAGGTCGCCGTAATCCTCCGCCATCATCTCATTCGGCCGACGCGGGTCAGGACCGGCCATGACGCCAAGCTGCAGCGCAATGTCCTCCGGACAGCGCCCCATCGGGCCATGCGTGGACAGTTGCTGCAAGAACATGTCGCCCTCGGGCTCGGCCGGGACCAGCCCCCAGGACGGGCGGAATCCATAAACGTTGCACCATCCGGCGGGGTTACGCAGACTGCCCATCATGTCGGACCCATCGGCAATCGCCAGCATCCCGGTCGCCAGCGCCACTGCCGCCCCGCCCGACGAACCACCCGGGGTGCGGCAAAGGTCATAGGGATTGCGGGTCGGACCGAAAACCGGATTCGTCGTGTGGCTGCCAAGGCCGAAGGCGGGCGTATTGGTCTTGCCGATCACGATGGCCCCGGCGCCGCGCAGGCGGGTAACCAGAAGGTCGTCATGCGGCTTCGGCGCGGGGGGTGTCAGCGGACTGCCTTCACGGGTCGGGAAACCGGCGGCGTTTGACAGGTCCTTGATCGCGATGGGCAAGCCGTGCAGCGGACCGCTGGCGGGAACTGCATCGGCGGCGCGGGCCTGCGCCAGCAGAGCGTCAGGTTCGGCCAGCGACACGATGGCGTTGACAGCCGGATTGACAGCAGCGATCCGGGCCAGCGTCGCCTGCATCAAATCGACAGCACTGAGTTGCCCCGCCGCGATCAGGGCAGCCAGGACATGGGCATCTTTGTGCAACAGGTCGGTCATAAGTCTATTGGAGCGGGCGGCGAAATCTGTTGCAAGAGATTTCAGTAAAGCCTGCAAAGGCCTGTTAAAGCAACCCGCCATTAACTTCCGACATATCCGGCAGCTCTGAAGTAGTTCCAGCACTCGTCTTCTGAGTAGAGGTCGCAGATTTCTGCGATTGCGCCGAACAGGTCCGTGAAGGTGCGCGCACCGACCCGGCGCAGATGTGCTTTGAGCGTTGAGAACGCCATTTCGATAGAATTGAGGTCGGGACTGTATGGCGGCAAGAACAAGGACCCGCATCCTGCCTTACCCAACGGGGGGACTCCGCCATGTCTTTGAGGGTGAACTTTGCTTGCAATTCTTTGGTCTTTGGGGTATCTTGATACCGCGATATCTGATAGCTCCTTATGTCGTCCTCTGTTGTCCCCCGCCGGTTCATCCCCGGCGGGGGTTCGCGTTTCAGGGATTTCATGGTGGTCGAACGTGCCGAATGGCACGGATTCCAAGGGCGGGTTCAGGGTCAATTTGGTTCGAATCCCAGATATAAGCCTGTTTTGGCCCTAGCTGATTTTCGCTAAGTCTTTGAAAAGATTGGTGCACCCAACAAGATTCGAACTTGTGGCCTCTGCCTTCGGAGGGCAGCGCTCTATCCAGCTGAGCTATGGGTGCCTAGGAGGGTCTATAGCGGGGGCTGCGTCGGGGTTCAACGATCTAAAGCGTTTTGCATCTGATCGGAATCGCAATTCGCTGTCTCTTCCTTCGATGAGACACGCTTTGCGATACCTCTGGTGCAGATAAAACGCAAAACGCCTGAGCCGCAATCCTTGGGGATCGTGGCCAGTCGGGTTATCCGAACAGATCGTGGCAGAGTTCCAGCGCGTCGATCAGCGTGTCGACGTCGGCCCGCGTATTATACAGGCCGAACGACGCCCGCGCCGTGGCCGATACGCCGAGAAACTGCATCAGCGGTTGGGCGCAGTGGTGCCCTGCCCTGACCGCCACACCCTTTTTATCAAGCACTGTTGATATGTCGTGGGGATGCGCACCGCCGTCCAGCGTGAACGAAAATATTGCCGCCTTGGTTGCTGAATGGCCCTGCACCTGCACACAGTTCAACCCGGCCAGCCGTGCTGTCGTATAGTCGCGCAGATCGCGTTCGTGGGCGGCGATGTGGTCCATCCCGAGGGCGGTCATGTAATCGAGCGCCGCACCCAGACCGATCGTCTGGACGATCCCCGGTGTGCCCGCCTCGAACTTCATCGGCGGATCGTTGTAGGTGACCGTATCTTGCGTCACCTCGCGGATCATGTCGCCGCCGCCCATGAAGGGGCGCATTTCAGCCAGCCGTTCGGCGCGCACATAGATCGCCCCGGATCCGGTCGGCCCATAGAGTTTGTGGCCGGTGATCGGGTAAAAATCACAGCCGATGTCGCGCACATCGACGGCCATGTGAACCGCCGACTGCGACCCGTCGACCAACACCGGCACACCCTGCGCATGCGCCCCGGCGCAGATGGATTTCACATCAACAACGGTGCCCAACACATTGGAGCAATGGGTCACGGCGATCAGTCTGGTGCGCGGTGTGATGGCAGCCAGCACCGCGTCAGGGTCCAGATCGCCCTTGGCATCGACGGGCACCCATTTCAGGACCACGCCCAGACGTTCGCGCAGGAAATGCCACGGAACGATGTTGGCGTGGTGTTCCATCACCGACAGCACGATCTCGTCGCCGGCCTGCATGCGCGGCATCGCCCAGCCGTAGGCGACCATGTTGATGCCTTCGGTGGTGCCGGAATTCAGCACGATTTCGTCTTCGGACCCCGCGTTCAGGAACCGCGCCACTTTGCCGCGCACGGCTTCGTAGTTGTCGGTGGCAAGGTTCGACAGGTAATGCAACCCGCGATGGACGTTGGCGTATTCCTGCGAATAGCCCTGCGTTACCGCGTCAATCACCGCCTGAGGCTTTTGCGCTGACGCACCGTTATCGAGGTAGACCAGAGGCTTGCCATTCACTTCTCGGGCAAGGATGGGAAAATCGGTGCGGACTTTGGCGACGTCATACATGGGCAGACCCCTTTGCGGCTTCGCGTAGAGATTGGATCAGGATCCAGAAAAATCCACCCGCCAGCACCGCGCCCGCCAGCGTCGTGCCGGGCGATGCACCCAAAAAGCCGCTGGTCAGGCCATAGAACAGGCTCGCCGGGACGGTCGCCAGTAGCGTCCAGAAAAGCGCGAGACGCACGCTGTAGCTGGTAATTTGCGGGCGAAACGGGCGCAGGACCGCGAACAGAAACAGGGCGAGGGCGTAAAAGAACAGCGGCGCGATGAACAGCCAGCCCAACAGCGCCTCTTGAATGCGGGCATCAACGGGAATTGATGCGTCGATATGCGCCAGTCGCGACAGTGCCGGCCATTGTGCCACGCAGATCAGCAGACAGGCACTCATCAGGAAGATCAGCGCGCGATCTTCGCGCGGGCCCATGTCGAGCAGGCGGCGCATCACCATGCGCGGCCGGGTCCAACTGGCCAGAATGTCGCCGGAGACCGCCATCAGGCCCGCCGTGCCAGCCAGTTTTCAAGCAGGGCGCGCAGGTCGGCGGCAAGGCTTGGGTCTTCGATTTCGTCCAGCGCCTCGGCCAGAAAGGCAAGGGTCAGCAGATCGGTCGCGGCCTTGTGCGGCACCCCGCGCGAACGCAGATAGAACAGCGCGGTATCGTCAATCGCGCCGCTGGTGGACCCATGCGAACACTGCACATCGTCGGCATAGATTTCCAGTTCGGGTTTGGCCAGAAACTGGCTGTCGTCGTCCAGCAACAGAGATTGGCTGATCTGGTAGCCGTCGGTCTTTTGGGCGCCCGGTTTGACCAGAATCTTGCCCTGAAACACACCCGTTGCACCGTTGCGCAGGACCTTTTTGAACACCTGACGGCTTTCGCAGCCGACCGCGTCGTGGGTCACGAACACCGTGTCATCGTGCAGGAAATTCGCCCCATCGCCGACGCAGGCCCCGGCGACATGCGCCACTGCGTCATCACCCGTCAGGTCGATCATACACTCGTTGCGGGTCAGCATGCCGTTCATCGTCAGGGTAAACGATTTGAATGAGCTTTTCGCGCCCAACCTTGAAAAACAATGGGTTACAGCACGACGTTCATGATCGCGGCCCTGCGCGCGGACGTGGTGGAATGCGCCACCGTCTGCCACGTCAACCTCAAGCACCTTGGAAAGCCGCGCCGCCGCCGGCCCGTTTTCAAGGAGCGTCACACTGGCCCCCGTTTCAACCCGCACCAGATTGTGCAGCACCACGTCAGACGTCGGATCGCGGTGCAGATAGACCAGATTGATCGGGCGTTTCACCCTTGTCGTCACCCGGATCACCACGCCGTCCGTCGCAAAGGCGGTGTTCATTGCGGCCAGCGGCCGGGCCACAGGGGTTTGTCCGTCTTTTTCAAGGACGCCGTAGAGGCCTTTGGCCCAATGGATGTCTTTCGCCATCGCATCGGCCAGACGCTCGATCTCGACTCCGGTTTCGTGCAGCGGATCGGACGCCGTGGCATCGAAAACGCCATCGACAAAAACGATCCGCAGGCGGTCGACCTTGGCGAACATCGGTTTTTCGGCCTTTGCGGGCACCGCCGCCGGGATCACCTCTGCCGCCGTCAGGCTGGCCGGATCGGTGAAGCGCCAGTATTCGTCGCGCCGCCCCGGCAGACCCATCGCGCGCAGGCGGGCGAGTGCCGATTGCCGCGCGCTGCGGGCCCATTCCGCCCCGCCCGGCAGGGTCATCCCCGCCAGTCGTGCCGCCGTCGCATCGGCCCTTTGTTGCGCCAGTGCTGCTGATCGTGCGCCTTGCACCGCCATCAGGCCACCTCGGCCAGAATGTCGGCGTAACCGTTGTTTTCGACCTCGAGCGCCAAGTCAGGCCCGCCCGATTTCACGATCCGCCCATCGGCCATGATATGCACCACGTCGGGGCGAATATGGTCCAGCAGGCGCTGATAATGGGTGATGACAAGGAACGACCGGCCAGCGTCGCGCAGGGCATTCACACCTTCGGCCACCAGTTTCATCGCATCCACGTCCAGCCCGGAATCGGTTTCATCAAGGATGCACATTTTCGGCTCGAGCATTGCCATCTGCAGGATTTCATTGCGCTTTTTCTCGCCGCCGGAAAAGCCGACATTGACCGGGCGTTTGAGCATCTCGGCGTCGATCTGCAGATCCTTGGCCTTGGCGCGGATCAGTTTCAGGAAATCGGCAGCGCTGAGTTCATCCTCGCCCCGCGCGATCCTTTGCGCGTTTACGGCGGTGCGCAGGAACGTCATGTTGCCGACGCCGGGGATTTCGACGGGGTATTGGAACGCCAGAAACAGCCCGGCGGCGGCGCGGTCTTCGGGGTCCATGTCCAGCAAATCTGCGCCATCCAGCGTCGCGGTGCCATCGGTTACGGTATATCCGTCACGCCCAGACAGCACGTAGGACAGCGTCGATTTTCCCGACCCGTTCGGCCCCATGATCGCATGCACCGATCCGGCGTCGATGTTCAAATCGACCCCTTTGAGGATTGGTTTGTCTTCTGCTTCAAGTTTGACGTGCAGGTTCTTGATATTCAGCATCTTTATCTCCGATCACCCTATTGCGGGCGGGTGAATTTATCCATGATCCAGGCCAGATCGCGGGGGGCGATGGTCTGCGGGGTGACGGTAAAACGCGCCATCCGTCCGACAATTTCGGCGGGTGCGCCGAACCGTTCGATGACGTGATAGTGCGGCCGGTCGAGGTAGTCGTCGAAATAAACATTTACCCGCCCCGGAGTCATGAACAGGACCGCGAGGAAACAGGCAACCCGGAACCGCCCGTCGATCAGCACGGTATCGGGGGGCAGGAATCCGTCGTCGGCCCAGACGTCCAGCGGATAGCGGTGGTAGCGCGTCCACTTTGAATCGCCCTGGGGAAAACCCCATTTTGCGGTCGGACCGATATTGGCATACCGCAGGTGTAATTCTGCGGTAGGTTTGTTGCGGCCAAACCAGTCCTGCATGCCCATCATCCAGCGCTTGTCGCTTTCGACCGACCAGACGGTCTTGCCCGCCATGTCGGCGGCCATCGCCGTTGACCCACCCGATCCGTATTCCAGAATGACCGTTGCCTCTGCGTAACCGGCGCGCAGAAACGCTGCCTCGGCCTCGGGCATGGTCAGGACCGGGGCACGGTCCAGCGTGGGGGGCGCGACACTGATCACCCGAATTTTTCCTTGGGCAACAGCAGAAAGTTCTGATTGACCCCGCTTTTGTCAAAGGCAGTGTGCACACCATAGTCATAGCCGGCCATCAGCGCATGGAACGCGTCCGAATTGGCGTGGTCGACCTCGACGAACAATACCGGGCGGTCGCGCGCTATGGTGGCCTGCAAACCTTCGAGCGCGCCAATCTCCATCCCTTCGACGTCCATCTTGATGAAATCGACGTGGGTATCGCCCAGCAGAGTGTCGCCGGTGCGCACGCTGATCGTCGCCTCGCCCTGTTCGGCATGCCGCAGCCGGGCCCAGCCCAGATTGCCCTTGGGCGCGTGGATCGCCATGTCATCGCTGTTGGCCCCTCCCAGACCGTAGCCCAGCGTGGTGAAGTCGACCCGGTCGGCCAGACGGTTCAGCATGATGTTGGCGCAGAACAGCGCGATGGCATCCGGGTTCGGTTCGACCGGAATGACCCGCGCCGCGCCGCCCAGCAATAGCATATACAGAGCATGGTTGCCGACGTTGGCCCCGATATCGCAGAACGTACCACCTTTGGGGAAATGTCCGGCGATGGTTTCAAGCACCTTTTCTTCATAGAAAAAGCCCTTGCGGTGCCGGATGTGAATCCGGTCCTTGGGGTTGTCGACGTTAAAGATTACCGGCGTGGCATAGCGGTGTGACATGACGGTGCGGCTGCGACGCGGGGCGATATAGCGGTGCGGCTGACCCAACGCCGCAGCCACCGCCGGATGCAGGCGGGGGTCGGCTATGGTCGCCTCAATCGACCAACTGGCCTGCGGTTTGGCGTTGCGCGCGGCCTTGTTCATCTCAGCCCACCGATCCTTCAAGGCTGATCGCTACAAGCGCCTGCGCCTCGAGCGCGAACTCCATCGGCAGCGCCTGAAGCACGTCCTTGACGAAACCGTTGACGATCAGGGCCACCGCCGCCTCTTCACCGATCCCGCGACTGCGGCAATAGAACATCTGGTCGTCGTCCACCTTGGACGTCGTCGCCTCGTGTTCAACCCGCGACGAATTATTACGCACCTCGATGTAGGGCACCGTATGCGCCCCGCATTTATCGCCGATCAACAGGCTGTCGCATTGGGTATAATTGCGCGAGTTCTTGGCCTTGGGGTGCATCGACACGAGGCCGCGATAGGTGTTCTGCGCCCGGCCCGCGCTGATCCCTTTGGACACGATCCGGCTTTTTGTATTCTGCCCCAGATGCACCATCTTGGTCCCGGTATCGGCCTGCTGCATGTTGTTGGCGATGGCGATGGAATAGAATTCGCCCTGTGAATCGTCGCCGCGCAAGATGCAGGAGGGGTATTTCCACGTCACCGCAGACCCGGTTTCAACCTGCGTCCACATCACCCGCGCGCGGTCGCCCCGGCAATCGGCCCGCTTGGTGACGAAATTGTAGATGCCGCCGACACCATTTTCATCGCCCGGATACCAGTTCTGGACGGTCGAATATTTCACCTCGGCGTCTTCTTCGATAATGATTTCGACCACGGCGGCGTGCAGTTGCGCGACATCGCGTTTGGGCGCGGTGCAGCCTTCGAGGTAGGACACATAGCTGCCCTTGTCGGCGATGATCAGAGTACGCTCGAACTGCCCGGTGTTGCGCTCGTTGATGCGGAAGTAGGTCGACAGCTCCATCGGGCAGCGCACGCCCGGCGGGACGTAGACGAACGAGCCGTCGGAGAAGACAGCGGAGTTCAGCGTGGCG
>JBBSBK010000033.1:0-32373 GCA_038251315.1 Rhodobacterales bacterium
AGAACCGATCTTGCCATGAACAGCGCTGATCGCCGAGGGGAAATGTGATCATCCGGGATGGAACAGGTAAGCATCGTATTTGTTACGATAGCCTTCAATCGAACGCTCAGCACACTCTAAGAATGCCCACGCATGTAGCCTGTATGCCATCGGCTCGGGTCCAGAATAATCCGAGTCTCCGACCCGAAGATATTTCTTTGAAGTAGTTTTCTCTTCCAATCGATTACCCCCAGAAGATGCTTGGAAACCAGACTAACACAAAGCTCATTAATGTATTAAAAGTCCTTACAAAAGCCCTTTTGGCAAAACCGCCCACCCCCTACCGCAGCACCCCCGCTATCCCCGTTCAGGAAAACTCGCCGCCGCCCTTCTCTTAACTTTGCGATGGCACGCTACACAGGGCCGCGCCCTCCCTCGGGTGGGCGTTGTGACGTGATTGTCTGTCGGTTTCATGGTGCGGCGTGCCTGTGACCGTGGTTACTGCGGGAAGGGTGCGAACGCACCCTTCCGGGGGGAGGGAGGGCGCGGCCCGGCGGCGCTATGCGCCTTGAGTCCGGGCCAAAGGGGGAAGCTTTTACTTCAGCGCTGCGACCATCCCTGGATCTGGAAAACAAGTCGCCGCCTGCCCTGTCGCCTCTTGCCAGCGTCCGATGCTGCGTCGCGTCTTGAACCCAGCTAAACCATCCGCGCCGCCGACGTCGTGGCCCATGCCTTCCAAGGCCCGCTGCATTGCGGCCACGTCAGATCGTTGCATCGCCCCGACCGCGCCCCAGCGGGCGGTGAAGTCGCCGACGTTGTAGGCGATCCGGTCGCCGACGTGGCCGACGAACAAGGCGTAGAGGTCGGAGGTGTTGTAGTCTTTCAGCACATAAAAGTTGGGGGTGACGATGAAAGTGGGGCCGTTTCGGCCTGCTGGCATGAGGAGCGAGCCTTGTTGCGGCAACTCGGGCGCGGGAAAGGCGCGGTTGCCGGTGCGGGTGATCCCCATTGCGGCCCAGTCGGCGATGGGTCGCCCTTGGTCGGGGCCTTCCAGCGTGCAGGAGACCGTAGCGGGCACACTCACCTCGAACCCCCAGTCCCGCCCGGCGACCCAGCCGTGCTGCGCGAGGTAGGTGGCGATGGAGGCGATCGTATCTGCCTGCGATCCCCAGATGTCGGCCCGCCCGTCGCCGTCGCCGTCCGCTGCGTAGGCGAGGACGTTCGAGGGCATGAATTGCGGCTGGCCCAGCGCCCCGGCCCAACTACTGCGCATGGCGCGCGGCGATTGGTGGCCGGCTTGGGCGATTTGCAGGGCGGCGACCAACTCGTCAGTGAAATAGGCGGCACGGGTGGACATGAAGGCCTTGGTGCCCAAAACCTGAAAGGCGTCGTAGGGGATGTCGGCGCGGCCGTAGCCACTTTCGCGCCCCCAGATCGCCAGCACGATACGGCCCGGCACGCCGGTGCTGCGTTCGGCGTTGGCAAGGGCGGTGGCGTGACGGGTCGCCATCTGCCGCCCGACAGCGGTGGCGCTGTCGATGCTGCCGCGCCCGAAATAGGCGCCGGGGTTGCCGAATTCGGCCTGCCCCTGCCGCTGGGGCTGCGGGGCCATGCCGAGGGGGACCAGATCGGGGAGATCCCAGTTCAGGGTGATGCCGGTAAAGGCCGCGTCGAAGATGGGGCGCGTCACCCCTGCACCTTGTGCGCGAGGCCAAAGAGTTTGTTCCAGCCAGCCGCGAAACTGCGCCTCGACGCCTGCGCGGGTTTGGGCGCTGGCAGGCAGGGCGGCGAGGCAAACCCAGAACAGGATCACGAGGCTGCGCAGTGTCATCGAACATTTCCCATATACGTTGGCTGACCTTAAGGTGTGACCCCACCGCTGCACAACGCCGCACCCGAATAAGATTTGCGCTGAGGACGGTTTTGCGACATGACGGCCCGATGACCCCGTTCACGCTCTCGCAAAAAGCCCTGGCCGTTCATCTGCTCACCGCGTCAGGTGCCGTTTTCGCCATGCTGGCGATGCTGGCGGCGGTCGATCACAAATGGTCGCTGATGTTCCTGTGGCTGGTCGTGGCGTTCTTTGTCGATGGCATCGACGGGCCGCTGGCGCGCCGCTACGACGTCAAGACGAACAGCCCGATCTTTGACGGTGTGCTGCTCGACCTCATCATCGATTATCTGACCTATGTGTTCATCCCGGCCTTTGCCCTGTTCAAGTCCGGGCTGGTCAACGGGTGGAGCGGCTGGATCATCATCATCGGCATCACCTTCACCTCGGCGATGTATTTCGCCGACAGCCGGATGAAGACCAAGGATTATTCGTTTTCGGGCTTTCCGGGTTGTTGGAACATGGTCGTGCTGGTCCTGTTCGCCACCAAACCGGGGTGGGAGATCAGTCTTGCCGTCACCGTCGTGCTGGCGATCGCGATGTTCTTTCCGGTCAAGTTCGTCCACCCGGTCCGCACCAAACGCTGGCGCAACGTGACCCTGCCGATGGCGCTGGCCTGGACGGTCTTTGCCGCTTGGGTCGCATGGGTGAATTTCGACCCGTCAAGCTGGGCGCACTGGGGGTTGATCGTCACCTCGGTCTATCTGGTGGTCGCCGGCGCGCTCCAGCAGATACTGTACGGCACCGACGGATAGCGAGGGGGCGCTGCCCCCGCCCTTCGGGCTCCCCCGGAGTTTTTCGGACCAAAGAAGTCCTTGGGGGTCAAATCAGCAAGGACGCCGCGCCTTCAAGACGCAGAAGCGTGACCTTGGCTTGCACCCCGCCTGCGCCCGAGTAGCCGCCGAGGCCGCATGTGGCCAGAACCCGGTGGCAGGGGATCAGCACCGGGATCGGATTGGCGCCGCAGGCCTGCCCGATGGCCTGGGCCGAAACGTTCAGTTCGGCGGCGAGGTGGCCGTAGGTGCGTGTTTGCCCGAAGGGGATGGCGCAAAGGGCGGCGCGGAAGGTTTGCTGGAACGCGGTGCCGCCGGGGCGCAACGGGACGGTGAAGTGCGTCAGCGTTCCGGCGAAGTAGGCGGCGAGTTCGGTCAGGGCGAGGGTAAGCGTCGGGTCGTCGTCGGGCATGGTGGTTGCCCGCCAGTCGAGCCGGCTGACGGCACCGTTTTCGACGGTGACGGTCAAGGGGCCGATGGGGGTGTCGAGCGAGGCGCGTAAGATGGGTTTCAACCCATCTTACCCCAAAGCCGCGTCGCAGCGGGCGCAGACGCCGGGGTGGGCGTGGGTGCCGACGTCGGGCAGGATTTTCCAGCAGCGTTGGCATTTGTCACCCTCGGCCAGATTCACTTCGATAGCTGCTTGGCTGGTCCAATCTCCGCTAATTTCTTGCGCTCGGTGAGTCGAGATCGTAATTGCCGAAGTAATACAAACTTCTGCAAAGTCTATCGCGTCTAGAGCTGATTTGGCTTCTTCGTTGCTTTCCCAATGAGACGCAACGGTTCCAAGATGGACGATTGGCGCGGCCTCAAGACTTGATCCGATTCTTTTGTCTTGGCGTGAAACTTCAAGTGCGCCAGTTACAAGCCGCCGAACATCTCGGATCTTGACCCATTTGGCACCCAGCATGTCGTCTTGCCAGTCATCCGGTATCGCCGGGAAATCGGTCAGGTGGACCGAGGAGGTGTCGCCGGGAAAGCGTTCGAGCCAGACTTCTTCCATCGTGAAGACCAGCACGGGGGCGAGCCATGTCGTCAGCCGGTGGAACAACAGGTCGAGGACTGTGCGGGCCGCCCGCCGCCGCGCGGTGTCGCCATCGCAATAAAGCGCGTCCTTGCGGATGTCGAAGTAGAAGGCCGAAAGGTCAACCGTTGCGAAGGTGAAGATCGCCGAGAAGACCCCCTGGAAATCGTATTTTGCGTAGCCCGTCCGCACTTGGGCGTCGAGTTCCGCCAGGCGGTGCAGCACCCAACGTTCCAGTTCGGGCATGTCGGCGGGGGCGACCCGGTCGGATTCGGTAAAGTCGGCCAGCGATCCCAGCATATAGCGCATGGTGTTGCGCAGACGCCGGTAACTGTCGGCCACACCTTTGAGGATTTCCGGCCCGATCCGCTGGTCGTTGGTGAAATCGACCTGCGCCACCCAGAGCCGCAGGATGTCGGCCCCGTATTGCTGGACGATGGTTTCGGGCAGGATCGTGTTGCCGATGGATTTGGACATCTTCATGCCCTTTTCATCCAGCGTGAACCCATGCGTCAGCACCCCCCGGTAGGGCGCGCGCCCGATGGTGCCGCAGGCCTGCAACATCGAGGAGTGGAACCAGCCGCGATGCTGGTCGGTGCCCTCAAGATAGAGGTCGGCCAGCCCGTCCTCGGACCCGTCGGCGCGGTCACGCAGGGTAAAGGCGTGGGTGGTGCCGCTGTCGAACCAGACGTCGAGGATGTCCATCACCTGGTCGTAGGCGTCGGGGTCGGCCAGCCCGGTCAGGAACCGGTTTTTGGCCCCGTCCAGATACCAGCAGTCGGCCCCTTCATCCTCGAACGCGGCGGTGATCCGGGCGTTCACGTCGGCGTTGCGCAGCAGGAAGTCGGGGTCGGTGGGCAGCGCCCCCTTTTTGGTGAAGCAGGTCAGCGGCACGCCCCATGCCCGTTGCCGCGACAGAACCCAGTCGGGGCGCGCACTGATCATCGCGTGCAGGCGGTTGCGCCCGCCGGGCGGGGTCCATGTGACCAGTTCGTCGATCGAGGTCAGGGCGCGTTGGCGGATCGTGGTGCCATAGGTGTCCTTGCCGTCGCCCACGGGGCGGTCGATGGCGGCGAACCATTGGGGGGTGTTGCGGTAGATCACCGGGGCCTTGGAGCGCCATGAGTGGGGGTAGCTGTGTTTGATCGTGCCGCGGGCCAGCAGGCCGCCGACTTCGACCAGTTTGTCGATCACGGCGGTGTTGGCGTCGCCTTCCCACGCGTTGGTCTTATTCTTTTTATTCGGGGAGTCGCGCAGGATCGCCTTGCCGCCGAAGAACGGCAGGTCGGCGCGGAACCGGCCATCGGGCATGACGTTGTAGGTGATGACCTGTTCCAGCATGCCAAGGTCGCGGTAAAGTTCGAATTCTTCCATGCCGTGCGAGGGGGCGCAGTGAACGAAACCGGTGCCTTCGTCGTCGGTGACGAAATCGGCGGCGCGGAAATCGCGGGGGGTGTCCCATTCGCCGTTGGAGCCGGGGATGTTGGCGAGGGGGTGGGCCAGAACAAGGTGCTTCAGTTCATCAGGCTTCACATCGCGGACGCGAGTAACCATCTCCGGAACAAGTCGAGCAGCCTTGAGGACGCTCTCCGCCACTTTGTCTGCGAGGATATACTTCTCACCGACATTGGCCCAACACTTTTCCGGCACTTCCGTGACCTCGTAGAGGCCGTAGGAAATGCCATTGCCGTAAACGACTGCCTTGTTGGATGGCATCGTCCAAGGGGTTGTCGTCCAGATCACAACAAAAGTGTCTTCATAACTCGGCCAATCCTCGATGGGATCTGCCTGTTTAATCGGAACGAGGGGGATGTCTCCGTCGATCTCGCGGAAACCAATTTGCTGCCTATATCCCGAAACACGGAACTTCACCCAAACCGTGAAACTTTCCTTGTCGTGGTATTCCACCTCGGCCTCGGCCAGCGCGGTTTCTTCGACCGGCGACCACATCACCGGCTTGCTTCCCTGATAGAGCGTGCCGTTCATCAGGAAGGTCTGGAATTCCTCGGCGATGACCCGTTCGGCGTGGGTGTCCATCGTCAGGTAGGGGTGATCCCAGTTGCCCGTCACCCCCAGCCGTTTGAATTCCTCGCGCTGGATGTCGACCCAGCCAGCGGCGAATTTGCGGCATTCCTGACGGAAGGCGACCGTATCCACGTCGTCCTTGTTCAGGCCCTTGGCGCGATATTGTTCCTCGATCTTCCATTCGATCGGCAGGCCGTGGCAATCCCAGCCGGGGATATAGCGGGCATCGTGCCCCAGCATCTGCTGGCTGCGCACGACCATGTCCTTGAGGATCTTGTTCAGCGCGTGGCCGATGTGCAGGTGGCCGTTGGCGTAGGGGGGGCCGTCGTGGAGGGTGAAGCTGGGCCGCCCGGTCTTGGCCCGCAACTGCCCGTAGATGTCGAGTTTCGCCCAGCGCGCCAGCCAGTCGGGTTCGCGTTGCGGCAGGCCTGCGCGCATCGGGAAATCGGTGTGGGGGAGGTTCAGGGTGTCTTTGTAGGTCGGATTCTCGGTCGTGTCGGCGCACATGGGGGCGTCCTTTGAGGGAAGTGTTGGGGAAAAGGGCGGTGCGGCTGCGCGGACACCTTTGGCCGGCGGTCCCTGAAGTCAGGGCGCCGGGGGGGTAATTCGGGCGATGTGGATCGGGTGATGCAACATGCGCAGGCTTATAGGCGGGCGGCCCGTTGGGGTAAAGGTGTTGTGCGTCAGGCGGACAGCAGCGCCTTTAGCCCGGAACGGTTTTGGGCGACGCTGGCGATTGTGTGGGGGTCGAGGGCGACATAGAACGCCTCTTGCGCCGCCTTGAGTGGCCCGCGCAGACCGCACAGAGGCAGGATCGCGCAGTCGCAATGGCCGCTGCCGAAACACTCCGCCACCGCCGTGTTGCGGGTGAGTGCGCGCACTACCGCGCCGATGCTGATCTGGTCGGCTGGGCGGGCCAGTTGCAGGCCACCTGTGCGGCCGCGTTCGGAAATGACGAACCCCTCGCGGGCCAGCGCCGTCGCGACCTTGGCAAGGTGGTGTTCGGACAGGGCGAACCGCTGGGCAACGGCGCGGCTGGCCACCCGGTCGGGCGCGAAGGTCGCGAGGTGGATCAGCAGGCGCAGGCCGTAGTCGGTGAATTTGTCCAGTTGCATGGGCGATAACTAGCATTTGCAATGCGCAAATAAAAGGCGTATTAATTCCGCATCATGAATACCGATAAAAGGAATCGCCCTATGGCCCATCGCATCACAGACGCCCTTTTGTGGCCCGGAACGATGATCTGCCGCAGGATGGGCGTGGACCCGGAAAGCGATCAGGGGCTGATCCGGTCGATGTTCAACATGCTGGTCTATCTTGTGCTGATCCTGACCGTGATGTGGATCGTCCTGTAATGGCGGGTCTGGCGCGGTTCGAGATCACCCAAGATCAGATTGCCCAAGTCGTTGCAGCGTTTTACGCGCAGGTCCGCGTCGACCCGACGCTTGGCCCGGTGTTTGCCGCCCATGTGACCGACTGGCCCGCGCACGAGGCCAAGATCGAGCGGTTCTGGCGCAATGCGATCCTGTCCGAACGGGTTTATGACGGCAATCCGATGGCGGTGCATATGGCCGCGCACGAGGTCAAAGGCGGCCATTTCGACATCTGGCTGACGCTGTTCGACAGGGTCGTGACGGCAGAACTGCCACATGGGGTCGCTACACGTTGGTCGCACCTTGCCCACCGGATCGGGCGCGGGCTACGCATGGGGGTGGAGGATTTGCGCAGCCCAAGCGGTGTGCCGTCGCTGCATCAGGGGTGCCCGTGCCAGACCGCCATAAGTCAGACCGATTGCACATCGCCATTGCCGGGGCTGGAATCGGCGGGCTGACGGCTGCCGCCCTGCTGGCCGACCTTGGCCATGATGTGACCCTATATGACCAGTTTGCCGCCCCGCGCCCGGTCGGGTCGGGGCTTGTGATCCAGCCTGTCGGGCAGGCTGTGCTGGCGCGGATCGGGGCGCTGGACGCCGCATTGGAATTCGGCAACCGGATCGTGCGGATGCTGGGGACCGAAGCGGACAGCAAGCGGCGCGTTTTGGATGTGCATTACAGTCGCCCCGGGGCGGCGCGTTTCGGGCTGGCCATTCACCGTGCGGCGCTGTTCGACACGTTGTGGGAGGCGGTTGCCGCCCGCCCCGTCAGGATGGTCGCCGCGCACCGGATTGCCGGGCGCGAGGGACAACACCTGACCTTTGCCGATGGCGGTCGCGCCGGACCTTTCGATCTGATCGTGGATGCCTGCGGGGCCGGGTCGCCGCTGTCGCCGCTGGTCGCGCGCGCGCTCCCTTATGGCGCGATCTGGGGGACGGTCGATTGGCCAGAGACTGACCTGCCAACCGACAATTTGACCCAAGTGTATCGTCGTGCTGACCGGATGATCGGGGTGATGCCGAGCGGTCGGTTGCCGGGCGATCCGGTGCGCAAGGCCGCCATCTTCTGGTCGCTGCCTGCCGATGCCCATGTCGCGTGGCTGGACCGCGGGCTGGACGCGTGGCGGGCCGACGCGGTGGCGCTGTTCCCCGCCTTTGCCCCCTTTGCCGCGCAAATTACCGATCCGGGTCAGATGACGCTGGCCCGTTACAGCCACGGCACGCTGGCCCGCCCCTGCGGTGACGGGATCGTGCATATCGGCGACGCGGCGCACCGGGCCAGCCCGCAACTGGGTCAGGGTGCGAACATGGCACTGCTGGACGCCTTGGCGCTGGCACGGGCTTTGGAACGCGCCCCCGTCGCGCAGGCGCTGCCGATCTACGCGCAGGCGCGACGCTGGCACGTGCGGATTTATCAGGGGATGAGCCGCGTGTTCACGCCGCAATACCAGTCCGACAGCCGGACCCTGCCGATGCTGCGCGACCGCGTCCTGTTTCCGGCAGCACAGATCGGCCCGATGCCCCGGTTGCTGACGGCGATCGTCTGCGGCACGATGATTCCGGCGCTGGGGTCGCTGGGCGCGCCCTGACACTCACTTTGCCGCAACAACTCCCCCCGGAGGGTCCGCCCTGTCAGCCGCCGCTGTCGTGTGCCACTCGGGCGCTGTCAGCCCGCGCCCTGCTGGTTTACCCAAACCCAGACAGCCGAGATCACCACCGACCCTTCGCCGACGCCGGATGCCACCCGTTTGACCGATCCGGCCCGGACGTCGCCGACGGCAAAGATGCCGGGGCAGGAGGTCTCGTAAGTCGTGGCCTGCCCTGCCCCGGTCACCACAAAGCCATGCGGGTCAAGATCGACAGCCCTGACAGCCAGCTGGTGTTGGGGGCTGATCGCTGGTCAGTGCGCGCCTGAGCCGCGCTGCGAAGACGGTGATGACGATGTCGCTGATTTCGGGCACCCGCGCCATCAGGTCCAGCATCGCGCGGCGCGGCACCTGCAGCACGTCGGATGCGACGACCGCCCGCGCCCCCAGCAGCGCCGGGGCACCAGCGAGAAACCCGATTTCGCCGAAAAACTGCCCCGGCCCCAGCGATGCGGTGCCGTAACGATTGCCAGTGGCGGGGTCGACCGCCTCAAGCTCGCCCTTGAGGAGATAATGGAAATGGTCGGCGGGTTGCCCCATTTCCTGCACCATGTCACCCGGTTGGAAACCGACCTCTTTGCCGATCCTGTGGAGGGCGGCGACATGACTGTCGGCCAGCGGGGTGCGCACCATCGTGGTAAGGTCGTCGGCGAGGGATTCCATGTGGATTACTCCTTTGGCGCACCAAATAGTCCGGTCAGCGATCTTTGCACGAGGCCTGTGACGGATGGCCGTTTCAGTGCGTGAAATGGCAGCGGGCGGCAGACCTCGATTGCCGCCACGCCGACCCGTGCGGTCAGCGCGCCGTTGATGATCCCCTCGCCGAACCGGCGCGAGAGTTTGGACAGGATACCGCCGCCTGCCACCGAATGGATCAGGTCGTCGCCCACCGCCACAGCCCCCGTCGCCACCAGATGTGTCAGCACCGTGCGGACCAACCGCCAACTGCCCAAGGTGCCGGCGCGACCGCCGTACACCTCGGCCACGCGCCGGATCATCCGCAGGTTTGCTGTCAATGCGGTGAACACGTCGGCCAGTGCCAGCGGGACGATCGCGGTGACGAGGGCGACCTGCCGCGCGGCACCTTCCACCTCGCGCAGGGCGCGTTGGTCGAGGGGGGCGAGCAGTGTGGTTTCGACGGCCCCGAGCAGGGCGTCGGCATCGAGGATATCGCCCATTTGAGCGGCCAGCCGGTCGCGGCCCCATTTGGTATCGTCGCGCCCGGCATAGAGCCGATCAAGCTGGGCGACGACATTTTGTGCCGCCTTGAGGTCATGGTTCGCCAACGCTGTCAGTGCGACCTTGTGGACCTTGTCGAGTCTGCGCAAGCGTCCGAAGGCGGCCAGTTCGCGCAGGGCGATGGCAAACAGGACGAGGCAGAAGGCAGCGATCATGACGGTGGCGATCAGGCCCAGCAAGGGGTGCGCGGCGAGGAGCGCGGTAACGTAGTTCCACGCGGCGAGTGACACGACGAAGCCGGTGATCGAGAGCAGCAGCGACCAGAACCAGCGCCCGAGGGTCGAGGGTTTGCGGGCGGCAAGGGCGGCCACCCGTTGCATCGCGGCGGGCGACAGATCGTCGATCACGGCGGGCGCGTCGGCAGGGCGCGCCGGGGTTGCGTCGTCGATGTCGATCAGGATCGGGCCGGAATGGGGGCCGGGGCGTTTGTCGGTCATAGCTTGTCGCCGATCAGGAACTGCGCCGCGCGGTCCAGCCGGATATGCGGCGGGCCATCGCCGGGGGTCAGGTTGAGGGGCGCGGGGGCAAAGTCCATCGCGCCGTAATCGGCGTCGGGCCATTTCGCCGCCCCTTCGCGGGCAGGCGTCAGCAGGTGGCCGGGGTCGGTTGGCAGCGCGCCGGGATGGAACGCGGCCTGTTTGCCCGAGCCGAGCAAGCGGCCCCGCACCACATCAAGCGGGCCGTCGCGATGATCGACCGTTTCTTCGACCGTGGTGCGCAGGGCCGCGATCGACATCGCGGCGGTCTGGGCGCCGGAAAACTGGGCGCGGTCGCGGGCCTCGCGCAAAAGCGCCTCGGTTATGGCCGTCAGGGCTGCGTGTTGCGCATGGTGCAGGTGGTCGGCTTTGGTCGCGGCAAAGAGGATCTTTTCGACCCGCCGCCCGGCGAAGATGCGGGTCAGGAAGGCGTTGCGCCCCGGTCGGAAGGCCAGCAGGATGTCGGCCATCGTGCGCCGCAGATCATCCAGCGCGGCAGGCCCCGCGTGGATCGCGCCCAGCACGTCGACCAGCACGATCTGGCGGTCGATCTTGGCGAAGTGGTCGCGAAAGAAGGGTTTGACGACGTGGCTTTTGTAGCTTTCGAACCGGCGGTCGAATTCGCGGTAAAGCGATCTGCGCGGGGTGCTGCCGGGGTTGGTCAGGGGTGCAAAGGTCAGCACGGGCGATCCGGCCAGATCGCCGGGCAGCAGGAACCGCCCCGGTGTGAGGTCGGACAGGCCGACGTCGCGCGCGGCGTTGAGGTAGTCCGTGAAGCCATCGGCAAGCGCCTTGGCCGCAGGTTCCACCAGCGCCGCCGTGGCATCCGCCGCCCCGAGTTGCGCCAGATAGGCCGCACCGCTGGGCCGGGTCAGCATCCGCGCCAGCGTTTCCGCCGACCATTGCGCATAGGTTTTATCCAGCAGCGCGAGGTCGAGCAGCCATTCGCCGGGGTAATCAACGATATCCAGATGCACCGTGCGCGTCCCTTGAAACCCCGACAGCAGGCCCATCGGCTGGACCTTGAGGGAAAGCCGCAACTGGCTGATCCGGCGGGTGCCTTCAGGCCAGCTTGGGTCGGGCGCGGTGAGCCGGGCAAGGTGGGTTTCGTAATCGAAGCGGGGCAGCGTGTCGTTGGGTTGGGGTTGCAGGTAGGCGGTGCGGATCGCGCCGTTGGCGGCTGCGACCAGCCCCGGCATCCGGCCACGGTCCATCAGGTTGGCGACCAGAGCGGTGATGAACACGGTCTTGCCCGCGCGTGACAGCCCCGTCACCCCCAGCCGGATGACTGGGTCGGAAAACGGGGCAGTCAGGGTGTCGGTGACGGTTTCCACCCCGCGCAGGATGCCGTCCGCGATTGTGCCAATGACCAATGCCTGCCCCTTTGCCTGCGCCCGCGACCAAGATAGGCAGCAGTGCGCAGGATGTGTAGGGATTGATTTCGCCCCGCCCTGCCCCTAAGCCGCGCCCATGCCCCGTTTTGCCTTGAAAATCGCCTATCACGGTGGCCCTTTTGCGGGCTGGCAGCGGCAGGCTGACCAGCCTTCGGTGCAGGGGGCCATCGAGGCGGCGCTGTGCCGGTTGGAACCGGGACCGCATACGATTGCCGCTGCGGGGCGCACCGATGCGGGGGTGCATGGGCTGGGTCAGGTGGCGCATTGCGATCTGGGGCGAGATTGGGATCCGTTTCGGTTGTCGGAGGCGTTGAATTATCATTTGAAGCCCGCGCCGGTGGCCGTGGTCGATTGTGCGCAGGTGCCGGATGACTGGCACGCCCGGTTTTCGGCGGTCGAAAGGGTCTATGTTTTTCGGCTGATCTGTCGTCGTGCGCCATTGGTGCATGATGCGGGGTTGGCGTGGCGTGTCGGGCATCGCCTTGACGGGGCGGCGATGCAGGCGGGGGCGGATCGGTTGCTGGGGCGGCACGATTTCACGACGTTCCGGTCGTCGGTGTGTCAGGCGGACAGCCCGTTGCGGACGCTGGATGAATTGCGGGTCGAAACGGTGGATGAGCATGAGTTTCGGTTCACCGTTCGGGCCCGGTCGTTCCTGCACAATCAGGTGCGCAGTTTTATCGGCACGCTGGAGCGGATTGGCGCGGGGGCGTGGACTCCGGATGATGTGACACGGGCGCTGGAGGCGCGTGACCGCGCGGCCTGCGGGCCGGTTTGTCCGCCGGAGGGGTTGTATCTGAAGGCGGTTGCCTACCCTGAGGACCCGTTTTCGGACAGGAACGGCAGCAAGGCGGCCAGCAGGTCGTCGGGGGCTTCTTCGGCGATGTAGTGGCCGTTGCCGATGGCGTGGCCGCGCACGTTTTCCGCGCGCAAACGCCAGAGGGCCAGCGCGTCGAATTCGGCGGCGATGACGCCGTTTTGGCCCCAGAGGATTTGCACCGGCATCGACAGTTTCGCATCTCCATCCGCGTCGTCGTGGGCGATGTCGATGGTGGCGGCGGCGCGGTAATCCTCGCAGGCGGCGTGGATCGTGGCCGGGGTCCAGCAGGCGATGTAGTCAGCGAGGGCCTCGGGTGAAAAGGGTGAGGGTCCGGCAGCCCCTGCCCCCATGCTGCCGATCTTGGTGCGCAGGAAATATTCCGGGTTAGCCCCGATCAGGGTTTCGGGGAAAGGTGCGGGCTGGATCAGGAAGAACCAGTGCCAATAGGCGCGGGCGAAACCGGGGCCGCCGGTCGCATACATCTCGCGTGTCGGGGCGATGTCGAGGAGGGTCATCCGCGATATGGCGGCGGGGTGATCCATCCCCATCCGGTGCGCCACCCGCGCACCCCGGTCATGGGCACAGATGGCAAAGCGCGGATGCCCGAAATGCGCCATCAGGGCGACCATGTCGGCCCCCATCGCCCGTTTGGAATAGGGCGCGTGGTCGGGCGTCGTAGCAGGTTTCGATGACCGCCCGTAGCCGCGCAGGTCGGCGGCGATCACGGTATGGTCCTGTGCCAGACGCGGCGCGACGCGGTGCCACATGGCGTGGGTTTGCGGGTAGCCGTGCAGCAGCAACAAGGGCGGGCCCGACCCAGCCCGAACCCCGTGGATCGTGACGCCGTCCAGCGGCACGTCGAATGAGGCGAACCCTGCGAACATCGGCAAAGGATCGCCGATAGGTCCGCCATTTGTCCAGCCGGTTCACAATCGGAACCAAAACCCGGCTTGGGCGTTTTCCTGCACGGATTTGTGCGCTATCAAGGATCAAAGCGCGGCAAAAGCCGCCGAGAATAACAGGGATGAAATCCACGTGCGCAGCATCGCCCTTGTGATCGGTCTGGCAGTCGGCGGCACGATGGCGCAGGGGCAGGAGGTGCAACTGATCGTACCCGGCGCACCTGACAGCCTGATAACGACGTTGCAGTCGGCGTCGCTGATCTACGACCTGAAGGCCGACACCGAAACGACGGCATCGCCGCAGGATTACGTTGCCGCTGCCCGTGCCGATTATGCCCGTCTGCTGACCGGGCTTTATGCGCAGGGGTATTACGGCGGCACCATCTCGATCCTGCTGGACGGCCGCGAGGCGGCGGGGATTGCGCCGCTGGACGCGCCGACAGTGCTGAACAGCGTCACCATCCAGGTGGTCCCCGGACCGCAGTTCACCTTTGGCCAGACCCGGATTGCACCGCTGGCCAGTGGCACCGAATTGCCTGCCGCCTTTGGCCCCGGCGAAATCGCCCGGTCAGAGACGATCCGCGCCGCCGTCACTGCCAGCGTGAACGCGTGGGAGGATGCCGGCCATGCCAAGGCCGCGGCCGCTGGGCAGCAGATCACCGCCCGGCATCCCGCCAACGTTCTGGACGTGCAGGTCGCCATCGCGCCGGGGCCGGAACTGACGTTCGGGGCGCTGACCGTCACCGGCAACGAGAACGTGCGCACCGCCCGGATCATAGATATCGCAGGCCTGCCGTCGGGCGAGGTTTACAGCCCTGACGATGTGGACCGCGCTGCCGCGCGGCTGCGCCGGACGGGGGCGTTTTCGTCCGTCGCGTTCGTCGAATCCGACACCATCGGGCCGAATGACACCCTGCCCTTCGAGGTGCAGGTGGTTGAACAAAAGCGCCGCCGTCTGGGCTTTGGCGCGGAACTGTCATCACTTGAAGGGCTGGCGCTGTCGGCCTTTCTGCTGAACCGCAACCTGCTGGGCGGGGCAGAGCGGCTGCGCTATGACGCTGAAATCGCCGGGATCGGTGGTGGCACGGGGGGCATCGATTACAGTCTGGGCGTCAGTTTCCTGCGGCCGCGCACATTCAACGTTGATACCGATCTTTATGCCAACGCCAAGATCGAACAGCGCGACGAGCCGGATTATTTCATCAACAAGTTTTCGGCAGCTGTCGGCCTGAATCGGCTGATCGGCACCGATCTGACGGTCAGCGGCGGCATTGGCTTTGAAACCGCCGAGGTTGACGACGGCTTGGGCCTGCGTCGTTATACCATCCTGACCTTGCCGATTACCGGTACGCTGGACCGGCGCGACGATCCGCTGGACGCCAAGGCGGGGTATTATATCGACGCCGAAGTGACGCCGTTCGTCGGATTGACCGGGTCAGATAGCGGGGCGCGTCTGTATGCCGACGCGCGGGTCTATCGCAGCTTTGGCGCAGACCAAAGAGTGACGCTGGCGTTTCGCGGCCAGGTCGGATCGCTGCTGGGTGCGAGTGCGGCAAGTTCACCGACCGATTTCCTGTTCTATTCGGGCGGCGGCGGGTCGGTGCGCGGGCAGGCCTATCAGTCGCTGGGTGTCGATGTGGGCGGCGTCACGGTCGGCGGCCTGTCGTTGTTCAACGCCTCGGTCGAGGCGCGGGTGCAGGTGCGGCCAAAGATCGGCATCGTCGGGTTTTACGATTATGGCTATGTCAGCCCCGGTTCGACGCCGCTGACCGGCGGGAATGACCACGCAGGGGCTGGGATCGGGGTGCGCTATGCCACCAGGATCGGGCCGATCCGGCTGGATCTGGCGACCCCGGTGTCGGGTGCGGACGCGGGCGGATCGGTGCAGATCTACATCGGTATCGGGCAGTCGTTCTGATGCGCGCGCTTTTGATCTTCTGGCTGCTGATCGCCCCTTTTGCCGCCGTCGCCCAAGGCACGGCGCAAGAGGAAGCCGACAAATCCTATCTGGCCAGCCTGATTTCCGACAACCTGTCGGGGGCCGGGCGCGAGGTGCTGATCTACGGCTTTGCCGGCGCGTTGAGTTCGCGGGCAACGATTGACAGGTTGACCGTGGCCGACGCGGAAGGTGTTTGGCTGACGCTGGAAGGAGTCGTATTCGACTGGAACCGGGCCGCTCTGCTGCGCGGGGCCATCGACATTCAGGAAATGTCGGCCACCCGAATCGGGATCGCCCGCCTGCCCAGTGTCGACGATGGAACGATGCCATCGGTCGAGGCCAAGCCGTTTCAACTGCCCGATTTGCCGGTGTCGGTCAATATCGAGACGCTGTCGGTCGAGACCATTGCGTTGGGCGCGCCGCTGTTGGGCGAACCTATCGACCTGTCCCTGACCGGCAAGGTCGGCCTTTCGGGTGGCGAGGGCAGTGCGACGATCAGTGCCGAGCGCCTGAACGGCCAGACCGGCAGTTTCGAGATCGCCGCCAGTTATTCCAACGATACCAATATTCTGGGCCTGACGATGAATGTGGTCGAGGCCGAGGATGGCATCGTCGCCCGTCTGCTTGACCTGCCGGGCCGCCCGTCGGTGCGTCTGGCACTGGACGGGACCGCGCCAGTGTCGGACTATGCCGCGACGCTGACGATCGCCACCGACGGGACCGAGCGGCTGAACGGTGAACTCGGCCTGACCACGGTGGCGGATGACACCCCCGAGACCGCCCCGGAGCGCCGGTTCAGACTGGACGTGGGCGGCGATGTGACGGCCCTGTTTGCGCCGCAATATCAGAAATTCTTTGGCAACGATGTGGCGCTTGTCACCAGCGGCAGCCGTGACGGCGAAGGCCGCATCACTCTGGACCAGTTGGACCTGCGCACCCAGTCCCTGCGACTGGCCGGTGCGGCGGTGATCGGCCCGGATCGCTGGCCCGAAAGTTTCAGCCTGACGGGCGATCTGGGGAATGCCGATGGCAGTGCCGTGCTGCTGCCGCTGGGCGGGCCGGAGACGTTCGTGCAGTCGGCCAGCCTTGATCTGCAATTCGATGCCGCCGACAGCGACAAATGGACCGTGGCCGCCGTTTTGAACGAACTTGACCGCCCCGGCCTGGGTATCGACCAACTGAAACTGAACGGCATCGGCCTGATTACCCCCGCCGAAGGGGCCGCTATCGGGCAGGTCGCGGGCGACATCACTTATAGCGCGACCGGACTGACGCTGGATGATGCGGGTATGGCCGATGCGTTCGGCGACCGGATCGACGGCACGCTGGTGTTTCGCCGCCAAGAGGGTGAACCGGTGATCATCGACGAATTCACCCTTGCGGGACCGGGCGTCGCGGCGCGGCTGGACGGCACGATTGCCGGGCCGGATGATGGCTATCGCATCGACACCACCTTGACCCTGCAGGCCGAGGCGCTGGCGCGGTTTGCCGCCCTGACCGGGCAAAACCTGGCGGGGGCGGCGGACCTGACTGTCGTCAGCACGATCATCCCGCTGGATCGCAGTTTCAGCGCCGACGTGTCCGGCACGACGACCGATCTGCAAACCGGGATTGCCCAGCTTGACCCGCTGTTGCGCGGGGCCGGGACGATTGCGCTGAATGCCGCCCGCGATGCCGACGGAACACGGATCGAGGGGCTCGCGATCACCACGCCCGAGGTCGAACTGACCGCCGACGTCGATCTGTCCGATGGCGCGAGCAAGGCGGTGGCAGACCTGGCGATCGCCAATATCGGGTTGATCGTGCCTGACCTGACAGGCCCTGCAACCGTCATGGTCGATCTGGAGCGGGCCGAGGCGGGGGCGATCAAGGTCAATGCAACAGCCGATGTCGCGGCCGCGATACTGACGGTCGAGGCGCGCAGCGATGACGATGCGGTGACGTTTGACATCGACACGACGCTGGACGCCAGCGACCTGTCGCAGTTCGCCGGACTGGCTGACTATGACCTGCGCGGCGCGGCGGTGGTGCAGGTGGCGGGCACTATTGCGGTCGATCTGATGACCCTTGATCTGGGTATTACCGCGCAGACCCGCGATCTGGGCGTTGGGATTGCCCAGCTTGACCCACTGCTGCGCGGTGCGGGCACACTGTCGGCCCAAGTGGTCCGCGTTGGCGACGCCTTTGCGCTGAACAGTCTTGTCGTCAGCACGCCGGCCCTTGGGTTGCTGGGTGCGGTCGATATCGGCCCGAACGGCGACAGTGCCGAGGTTAGCCTGACGATTACCGATCTGGCTCCGGTCATGGCGGGCTTGTCGGGGCCTGCCAGTCTGACTGCCAGCGGGACACGCAGCCCTGATGGGGCGATCGACGCGAACGCCAATCTGGCGGCCTTGGGTGCGCGGGTCATTCTGGACGCCACCCGCCCCGCCGCGGGCGCGCCGTTTGCCGTCAACGCGACGGCGACTGCGGCGGACTTGTCGCGGTTGTCAGCACTGACCGGACAGAGCCTGCGCGGGTCGCTGGACGCCACCGTCAGCGGCGATATGAGCGGCGATTTCAGCACGTTTGACCTGAGCGTCGATGCACAGACCGGGAACCTTGGCATCGGCGTGCCGACGGTGGATGCCCTGATCGGCGGCGCAGGACGGATCAGCGGCCAGTTCAAACGCCCCGACAGCGGCGGGCTGAACGTCACGGATCTGTCGGTTGCATTCCCGAACCTGCGTGCCACCGCCGACCTGAACGGGGCCGACAGTGGCGCGGGTCAGGGGCGGTTCGATGCGACGATCCCCAATATCGGCGTGTTGACCGATGAGCTGAGCGGCCCGTTGACCGCCAGCGGCACCGCCAACCGCGCGGCCGACGGAGTCTGGACCATCGACACCGACGCGACCGGGCCGGGTGGCACCAATGCCGCCGTGAACGGGCAGATCGGCGCGGGCGGCAATCTGGCGCTGAACGCCACCGGGTCGGTGCCGCTGGGCTTGCTGAACGGCGTGCTGGAACCGCGCCGGTTGCGCGGCACCGCAACGTTTGATTTAGGCATCAATGGCCCGGCATCGCTGAACGCGATCAGCGGCACGGTGCGCACCAGTGACGCGCGGCTGGCCGACCCCAGGCTGGGCGAAGCGCTGGAAGGTATTGCCGCGACAATCACGCTCGACAACGGGACCGCACAGGTCGATGTGACCGCACAGGTGGTGAGCGGTGGCAGGATCAGCGTCAACGGAGGCGTCGGGTTGTCGGGCGGCTATCCGGCCAACCTGACCGTGCAGCTCGACAGCGTCACCTTACGCGATCCGCAGCTTTATGAAACCACGGTCAACGGGCAGATCGGCGTTGACGGGCCGCTGGCCGGCGGGGCGCAGATTGCCGGCGTGCTGACCCTTGGCGAGACCGAAATTCAGGTGCCATCGTCGGCTGTCGGGGCGTTGGGAAAATTGCCCGATGTGACACATGTGGGTGCCCCCGCTGACGTGCGCCAGACGCTGGACCGGGCCGGAATCGGGACCGCAGCGCAGGCGACGACACAGACGCGCGGCCCGGTCTATCCGATTGATATCACGATCAACGCCCCGGCGCGGATTTTCGTGCGCGGACGGGGTCTTGACGCCGAACTCGGGGGGACGCTGACGCTGGGTGGAACCACTGCCAACGTCATCCCGCAGGGCCAGTTCGACCTGATCCGCGGGCGGTTGAGCATTCTGAACCAGCGGTTCGATCTGACCGAAGGCTATGCGGCGCTGCAAGGCGGGTTCGTGCCGTTCATCCGGCTGGTGGCAACGACGACAGCGGCCACCGGCACCGTCATCAACATCGTCATCGAAGGCCCGGCGAACGAACCGACGGTCACATTCACGTCGAACCCCGAATTGCCGCAGGACGAGATTTTGGCGCAGCTTATATTCGGCCGCGACCTGTCTTCGATCAGCCCGTTGCAGGCGGTGCAACTGGCCTCAGCCGTCGGCACGCTGGCCGGGCGCGGCGGCACCGGATTGGTCGATCAGTTCCGTCAGGGTCTGGGGCTGGACGATTTCGACATCACGTCGGACGCCGACGGCAACGCCGCCGTGCGGGCGGGCAAGTATCTGTCTGAGAACGTTTATACTGACGTGACCCTCGGCGCAGATGGGTCTGCCGACGTGACGATCAATCTGGACGTTACCGACAATCTGACCGCGCGCGGCAGTGTCGGGTCGGATGGAGATACCCGGCTGGGTATCTTTTACGAGCGCGACTACTGACGCTTAAAGATACATGTAGGGCGCGAAAATCCGGTTGACCTCGGCGCTGCGGGTCGTGCCTTTGGCGGCAAGGCCGGCGTCGGTTTGGGCATTGAGGTGACGGACCGCGTTCATCCGCGAACCGGAGTCGCCCAGAACGATCAGAAAGTTCAAGGTGGCGGTGAACGGACGCGCAAGTGCGGCCCAGAAACCGTGGGACTGTGTGGTGGTCGTATCGGCATAAGCCATGTGGAAACTCCTGTGCCGGGCAATTGGCGCGGCGGCGTTGGTTGTTTCCTCCCTGCCCTTTCAAATAGGCAATGGATCGCCAAGGGCCAGCGCCAAAGGGCGATAGCCGCCATGCGCGCGGTGCAGGGCTAGGCCGATACCGCCAGCACATCGGCAGGCGCGTGGTAGGGGCAGGCGACACGGTGCCCGGCCCCAAGGTCAAGCATCGGCGGGCGATCGACGGCGCAGTCGGGTTGCGCCTTGGGGCAGCGGGTGCGGAACACGCAACCGGATGGGGGCGACAATGGCGAGGGCAGTTCGCCCGTCAGGATCGGACGTTTGCGGGCCTTTTCCAGCTTTGGGTCGGGGATTGGGACCGATGAAATCAGCGCTTGGGTATAGGGATGTTCGGGCCGCGTCGTCAGGGTGCGTGCATCGGCCTTTTCCATCGCCCGGCCCAGATACATCACGACGATCTGGTCGCTGATGTGTTTCACCACGCTGAGGTCATGGGCGATGAAGATCATCGACAGGCCCATGTCGCGTTGCAGTTCCATCAGCAGGTTGATGACCTGCGCCTGCACCGACACATCGAGCGCCGAGACGGGTTCGTCGCAGATCACCAGTTTCGGTTTCAGGATCAGGGCGCGGGCAATGCCGATCCGCTGACACTGGCCGCCGGAAAATTCGTGCGGATAGCGGTTGATGAGGTTGGGCAACAGGCCGACCCGCTCCATCAGGGCGGCGACGCGTTTGCGCACCTCGGCCTTGGGTGTTCCGGGTTCGTGGGTGACGAGCGGTTCGGCGATAATCTCGCCGACCGGCATCCGGGGGTTCAGCGCGGCCAGTGGGTCTTGGAAGATCATCTGCACGTCGCGCCGATGCACCCGGCGCTGGGTCGATGACATCGCGGCGAGGTCTTTGCCCTCGAAATCAATCTCGCCGCCCGAAGTCGGCAAGGTGCCGACAATGGCGCGCGCCAGCGTCGATTTGCCGGACCCGGATTCGCCGACGACGCCCAGACATTCGCCTGTTGTCAGGTCGAAGCTGATCCCGTTGACGGCGTGCAGTTTGCGTGGCGGGGTCCACGGCCAGGACCCGGGGCGGCGCACGTCGAAGGTGACGGACAGGTCTTTGACGGACAGGATGGTGGACATCAGGCGACCTCGGCTACGGGCAGGTGGCAGGCGCGGCGGCGGTTGCCAAAGGTTTCCAGGGGCGGGCGCACATCGGGGCATTGCGGCATGACCTGTGCGCAGCGCGGGCTGAATGGACACCCGGACGGGAGGCGCGACATATCGGGCGGCTCGCCGGAAATCGTCAGCAGTTCGCCGTCGTCGCGGTCAAGTCGCGGCACGGCTTTCAGCAGGCCGGATGTGTAGGGATGGCTGGGGGTTTCGAACACGGCTTCGGTCCCCCCCTCCTCCATGATCTGCCCGCCATAGAGGACCAGCGTGCGGTCACAGAACCCGGCGACGACGCCAAGGTCGTGGGTGATGAGGATCACCGCGGTGCCGAAATCGCGCCGGATCTCGGCGAACAGATCCATGATCTGCGCCTGCACCGTCACGTCGAGCGCCGTTGTCGGTTCGTCGGCGATCAGCAGGCGGGGGCGGCAAAGCAGCGACATCGCGATCATGATCCGCTGCCGCATGCCGCCGGAAAATTCGTGCGGGAACATGGTGATGCGGGCGCGGGCGTCGGGGATTTTCACCGCGTCCAGCATTCGCACGGATTCCGTCACTGCATCGCGTTTGGACATCCCCTTGTGCAGTTGCAGCACCTCGGCCATCTGGTCGGAAATGCGGATATAGGGGTTGAGCGAGGTCATCGGATCCTGAAAGATCATCGCGATTTCCTGTGCGCGGATCTTGTTCAGGTCGCGTTGCGACATGGTCAGCAGATCGGTGCCGTCGAAAAGTGCGCGCCCGGTTGCCGCGCCGTTCTTGGCCAGAAGGCCCATCGCAGCGAATGCGGTCTGGCTTTTGCCCGAACCGGATTCGCCCACGATGGCCAGCGTTTCGCCCGCGTCGATGCCAAAGCTGACGCCGTTCACGGCATTGACCAGCCCGTCGCCGGTGCGGAACGTGACCTTGAGGTCCTGAACGTCCAGCAGCATCTAGCGATCCTTGGGATCAAGTGCGTCGCGCAGACCGTCGCCGACGAAGAAGAAGGCGAACAGCGTCACCACGAAAAAGAACAGCGGGAACAGCAACTGCCAGATCACGCCGTATTGCATCTGGCTGGCGCCTTTGGAAATCAACGCGCCAAGTGAGGTCGCGGGTTCCTGCACCCCCAGCCCCAGAAAGCTGATGAAGCTTTCGGTGATGATGAGGCCGGGGATCAGCAAGGTCGCATAGACCACGACGATGCCGAGCAGGTTGGGGACGATGTGGCGCATGATGATCCGCATCGGGCGCACGCCTGTGGCCACGGCGGCCTCGACGAATTCCTTGTTCTTGATGGTCAGGGTCTGGCCGCGCACGATGCGCGACATGTCGAGCCACGAGATCAGCCCGATGCCGATGAACAGCATTGTGATCGACCGCCCGAACATGACCAGCATCAGGATCAGCACGAACATGAACGGGATCGACATCAGGATATCGACGATCCGCATCATGATCTGGTCGGTGCGCCCACCGAAATAGCCCGATGTCGCGCCGTAAAGCGTGCCGACCACCACCGCCACGCCCGCCCCGACGAGCCCGACCAGCAGCGAAATCCGCGTGCCTTGCACGGTGCGGGCGAACAGGTCGCGGCCCAGATCGTCAAGGCCGAAGTAGTGGCCGTTTTCGAACGACGGTGCGCCGGTGCTGGCGATGTTGCCCATCCGCGCCCAGTCAATTTCCTCGTTGCTCCACGCCGCAAAGAAATTGCCGAAGAACGCGAACAGGCAGATCGCGATCAGGACGACCAGCGACACCACCGCCGCCTTGTTCTGCGAATACCGCCGCGCCGCGTCTGACCAGAGCGAGCGGCCCTTGACCGGGGCCAGCAGCGCCGCACCGGCGACGCCTGCCATCACGACCTTGTCGGGATAAACCAAATCGCGCCCCCTAATAGCGGATCTTGGGGTCGATCCATGCATACAGGACGTCGACCACAAGGTTGAAAACGATCGTCAGGACGCCGATCAGGATGGTGATGCCCATCATCACGGAATAATCGCGGTTGAACGCCGAATTGACGAAATAGAGGCCGATGCCGCCGGTCGAGAAATAGACATCGACCACAACCGACCCGGTTATCATCAGCACAAAGGCCGGCCCAAGAAAGGACAGGACCGGCAGCATCGCCAGTTTCAGCGCGTGTTTCCAGATGATCCGATGCATAGGCACGCCCTTGGCCCGCGCGGTGCGGATGAACCCGGCGGTCATCACCTCGAGCATGGACGAGCGGGTGATCCGCGCGATGGACGCCATGTAGGAGGTCGAGAGGGCGATGACCGGCATCACCAGATATTGCCACTCGCCGCCGTTCCACCCACCACCGGGCAACCAGCCGAGCCAGAGGGTGAACAGCAGCACCAGCATCGGGGCGAGGACGAAGTTGGGCAGCGCCTGTGCCCCGACCGAGATGCCCACCGCCAGATAGTCGATCCATGTGTTTTGCCGGATCGCCGCGACGACGCCCAAGGCGACCCCGACGATGACCGCGATCAGGAACGACCAGAAGCCGTAGGTCAGCGTCACCGGAAAGCCAGCACCGATGATGTCGGCGACGCTGCGGTCCTTGTATTTGAACGAGGGGCCGAAATCGAAATGCGCGACGATGTTCCAGATATAAGTGGTGATCTGACGCCAATAGGGCTGATCCAGCCCGTATTTCGCGGTGATATTGGCCAGCACGGCGGGCGGCAGCGGGCGTTCGGAATTGAACGGGCCGCCGGGGGCGGAAAACATCAGCGCGAAGGATACGATGACGAGGACCAGAATGGTCGGGATGGCGACGGCAAGGCGTCGGACGACGAAACTGAACATGGCGCAGACCCCGCAAGGAAAAGGGCAGTCTGCCGCGCCTCCCGATAACCGGGGGGCGCGGCGTCAGATGCGACCGATCACTCGATCACATACAGATCCTTGACGTAGTAGTTCTGCTGCACGTTGGTCAGCGGCCAGTTGCGGATATGGTCGTTGAGCATCTTGTTGGCTGCGTAGTGATAGATCGGGATGATCGGCATATCGACAGCGATGATCTGTTCGATCCCCTCATAGTCCGACTGCGGGTTGTCGGCGGTGCGGGCGGCTGTGGCCAGCGCGTCCACCTCGGGATTGACGTATTTGCTGTCGTTGTAGCCCGAAGTCGAGGTCATCAGGTCGGTAAAGGTCGATGCCTCGTTATAATCGCCGCACCATGCGGCCCGCGCGATCTGAAATCGCTGGCTGCCGCGTTCATCAAGGAAGGTCTGCCATTCCTGATTGCTGAGCGTGGTTTCAACGCCCAGCGTCTGTTTCCACATCTGGCTGACGGCCACGGCGATGGATTTGTGCGCGTCCGATGTGTTGTAGAGGATCTCCAGCGTCAGCGGCTCGCCATCTGTTCCATACCCGGCCTCGGACATGAGTTCGACAGCTTTGGCGTTGCGTTCTTCCTGCGTCATCGCGGCCATCGGCACTGCCGGGGTTTCGAACCCGGCCGTCGCCCAGTGGGTGAAGGTATAAGCCGCCTTTTGGCCGCCTTGCAGGACGTTGTCGACGATGATGTCACGGTCGACAGCCATCGACAGCGCCTCGCGTACACGCACGTCTTTCAGGGCCTCGGGACCGGAATCCGACAGGTTCAGCGCGTAGTAGTAGGAACACAGCAGCGGCACGCTGACCGCTTGCGTCGGATATTCTTCGAGAAGGCGGGGATACTGGCCGGTGGGCACTTCGGTCTTGTCCAATTCGCCCGACAGATAGCGGGTCAGCGCCGCGTTTTCGTCGTTGATGATCAGATATGTCACCTGATTGATGTTGGTGTTGGCGTCGTCCCAATACATCGGGTTGCGTTCCATCACGAGCTTTTCCTGCTGCACCCGTTCGGTCAGCACATAGGCCCCGTTGGAGATCAGGTTACCCGGCTGGGTCCATGCGTCGCCGAATTCGGTGACGTTGGATTCGAGGATCGGGAACGTTGTCGCGATCACGACCATCTGCGGGAAATAGGGCAGGGGCTGGGACAGTTGCACCACGAAGGTCTGATCGTCGGGGGCGGATACGCCCATCTGATCGGGCGTCATCGACCCGTCGATCACCGCATCGACGTTGGCGATGGACATGAGCGACATGTACCACGAATATTCGGACGCGGTGGCGGGGTCAGCAGCACGTTTCCACGAATAGACGAAATCGCTGGCCTTGACGGTTTCGCCGTTCGACCACTTGGCCTCGGGGCGCAGGTGGAAGGTGTAGGTCATCTTGTCATCGCTGACATCAAAGCCGGTGGCGACGCCGGGGACCAGATTGCCGTCCTTGTCCTGATTCATCAGCCCTTCGAACAACTGCCGGGCGACGTCGTTGCCCGATACGTCCTGGATCAGGCTGGGGTCGATGGACGGAAATTCGTCGAGTTCGCGCGAGCGGAATATCTGCATGTCGGCCGGAGCGAGCGTGTCGCCGGCCATCACGTGGCTTTCGGCGAAGGCGGTAGTCCCCAGCGCCAGCGTCAGAGCTGCCGTCGAGGCGAGGAATGTTGCACGAAGTTTCATGGTGTTTCTCCCTTGGTTGGGGGCTGTCGCCGGGGCGGCAACCGTTCTGCATTGATGCCGCAACGGCAGCAAAGGGCCGCACGGCGTCACGATGGATCGATCCTTTTGCCAAAGTCACCAATTGGCAAGTGCAGATTGCACCCTGACACGGCGTCATGCAGCAGGAATCGACCGGAACATGGAGACTGAACAATGAATTTGATCACATCGCATTTTCGCGCCATGTTACCCCTCTAGGTCCACCCGACGGCGAGAAGGAACCTGCCATCGTGAATTACGCCGTCACCGCGCCCCTTGCCGACAATCCGCCGACCCACGAACTGGTCTATCACGCCCTGCGCGAGATGATTCTGTGTGGCGAGTTGGAACCGGGCCAGGCGGTAACGATTCAGGGGCTGATCACGACGCTCGGCGCCGGGATGACCCCGGTGCGCGAGGCGATCCGCCGCCTGACGTCGGAACATGCGCTGGCATTTCAGGGCAACAGGCGGGTCTGTGTACCGCTGCTGACGCTGGCGCAACTGGACGAACTGGCGTTCGCGCGTCTTGCGCTCGAGCCGCAATTGGCGTTCTGGGCCGCCGGGCGCATCACACCGCCCGACATCGACCGGCTGGACGCCATCGACAATGCCCTCAACGCCGCCATCGCGCGGGGTGACGTGCGTGGTTATCTGCACGCCAACCACGCGTTTCACGCTCATCTCAACGCGGTGTCGGGGGCGGGCATCATGGCCGCGCTGGCCGAAACGCTGTGGCTGCGCACGGGTCCGTCGTTGCGCGTGATGTGCGCCAGGTTCGGCACTGCGAACCTGCCCGACATGCACGCGGGGGCGCTGGCGGCTTTGCGGGCAGGGGATGCAAAAGCGGTGCGTGACGCGATCCACGCCGACATTACCCAAGGGATCGACCAGATCCGCCTGTCGCTGCAACGAGGCTGAGACGCCAATTCAGGTTTTCATCGAACCAGCCAAATCTGTCAAAACCTGTCGCGCAGCGAAAACCACATCATGCCCAGGACAAGCAATGGCCAGCGTAGTGCTGCGCCGCCGGGGAAATCCCGTGTCGGCACAAGCGCCATGATGTCAAACCGCTCTGCCTGCCCCCGAATCGCGTCCGCCGCCAGTTCGCCCGCCAGCGTGGCCAGCGCGACGCCGTGGCCGCTGTAGCCTGACAGCGACAGGATATTGCCGGACAGCCGGGCGAAATGCGGCATCCGGTTGAGCGTGATCGCCAGCGTGCCGCCCCATGCGTGGTCGATTTTCACGCCGGCCAGTTGCGGGAAAATCTGGGTCATCGGTTTGCGTACAAGGGCGGCGATGTCGGCGGGGAAATTGTAGCCGTAGGTTTCACCACCGCCGAAAATCATGCGGTTGTCGCGGGACAGCCGGAAATAGTTGATGACGAATTTGCTGTCGGCGACGGCGTGGTTGTCGCGGATCAGCGATGCCGCCCGGTCCGCCCCCAAGGGTTCTGTCGCCGCGATGAAATTGTTGATCGGCATGACCCGCGCCGCCACCTGCCCGTTCAGCGCCCCAAGGTAGCCGTTGCAGCCCAGCACGACATGAGCGGCGCGGATTGCGGCCCGGTCGGTCCGCACCACGGCGGGCGTTCCGGGTTCCACTGCCGTCACGCGGGTCTGTTCGAATATCCGCACGCCTGCCGCGAGGCAAGCCCGCGCCAGCCCGAAGGCGAACCGCAAGGGGTGGATGTGTCCTGCCCCCATGTCGAGCGCCCCGCCGTGATAGGCGGGCGAGCCGACCAGCGCCCGCATCTGGTCGCGGTCCAGTTTGCTGATCTTGTCGTAGCTGTAATCGCGGGCCATCTTGTCGGCGTAGGCGTGGCTATGGGGCACGAACCGCGCCTTGTGGTCGGCGTGGATCACCCCGTCGACCCAATGCGCGTCGATGTCGTGGCTCGCGATCAGGTTGCGCACCTTTTGCACGGCGTCCAGCGACAGGGACCAGAGGGCGCGGGCGTGGTCTGGCCCTACCATCCCCTCAAGATCGTCCTGATCCAGCCGCTGCCCGGTGCCGACCTGCCCGCCGTTGCGCCCCGACGCGCCAAAGCCGATCCGTTGGGCATCGACCAGAACGACGTCGTAGCCCGCCTGAGCCAGATGCAGCGCCGATGACAGCCCGGTGAACCCGGCCCCGACGACGCAGACGTCGCAGGTGAGATCGCCCGCCGCCGCAGGTTGCAGCGGCAGGGCATCCGCCGTCGCGGCATACCACGAACCGGGATATTGCCCGGCCCGGTCGTTGGCCGTCAGCAGGTCCATCAGCGGGTGCCGGCGACAAGCATTCCGTCGAGTTTCAACGCCGCGTGGCTTTCATCAAGCGACAGACGGGCCCGTTTGATCATTTCGTCGACCTCGTCGTGCGTGATGCAGAGCGAGGGCGCCACGATCATCCGGTCGCCGACGTGGCGCATGACCAGATTGTTGGCAAAGCAACGTTCGCGGGTGCGATAGCCGACTGTGCCTTCATCGCTGGCGAAGGCGGCGCGGGTCGCCTTGTCCGGCGTCAGGGCAAGGGTGCCCATCAGGCCGATGCTGCGCGCCTCGCCCGCAAGCGGATGATCAGCCAGCGTCGCCCATTTTTCAGCGAAATAGGGGCCGATGTCGTCGCGGACCCGTTCGACCATGCCTTCGTCCTGAATGATCCGCAGGTTTTCCAGCGCCACGGCGGCAGCGACCGGATGGCCGCAGTAAGTGTAGCCGTGGTTGAATTCGTCCGATCCGATGACTTCGGCCACTTCGTCGCAGACGATCGACCCGCCGATCGGCATGTAGCCCGACGACAGGCCCTTGGCGACGGTCATGATATGCGGCTTGATCCCCATCGTCTGCGACCCGAACCAGTTGCCGGTGCGCCCGAAGCCGGTAATCACCTCGTCCGCGATCAGCAGGATGCCGTATTTGTCGCAGATCCGCTGAATTTCGGGCCAGTAGCTGGCGGGCGGGATGACGATGCCGCCGGCCCCCTGAATCGGTTCACCGATGAAGGCGGCGACGGTATCGACGCCCAGTTCCTTGATCTTTTCCTCAAGCTCGCGCGCCCGTTGCAGACCGAAGGCATCGCGGTCCATGTCGCCGCCGTCGTTGTACCAATGCGGCTGGTTGATGTGATGCACGCCCGTGATCGTGCCGCCACACTCGTGGATGCCGGTCATCCCGCCCAGCGTGCCGCCGCCAAGGGTCGAGCCGTGATAGGCGTTCTTGCGGCTGATGATGTTGACCTTGCCGGGCTTGCCCTTGAGCGCCCAGTAGTGGCGGACAAGACGGATATTGGTGTCGTTCGCCTCGGATCCCGAACCTGCGAAAAAGACGTGGTTCAGGTCGCCGGGGGCCAATTCGGCCAGTTTGGTGGCCAGTGCGATGGCGGGGACGTGGGTGGTCTGAAAGAAGGTGTTGTAGAACGGCAGTTCGCGCATTTGTCGCGCGGCCACGTCAGCCAGTTCACCACGGCCATAGCCGATATTGACGCACCAGAGGCCCGCCATACCGTCAAGGATACGGTTCCCCTCGCTATCCGTCAAAAACACGCCATCGGCGCGGGTGATGATGCGCACACCCTTTTTGGCGAGGTCCGAGTCGGTGGTGAAGGGGTGCATGTGATGCGCCGCGTCCAGCGCCTGAAGTTCGGCGGTCGGCATGTGGTTGGTGATCTGGTTCATCGGGGATTCCTTTGCGGACAGACTGACGGATGGGGGGTTTGGCGGCAGGATATGGGCCGGAGGCGGGGTTTTCAATGACTTTTGATCAAATTATGGGCGGACCTGCTCGGGGGCCTGATTCGCACCTGTGATGACGGTTTTATGACAGCATGGTCCCGGCGCCCGAAAACCGGGCAATGGCCCATTTTTTGCCAGTAATTTCAGCATCAAGGCCTGTTTTGACTTACGTGTGATTTTGCGCCCGCCGGAACCTGTCGAACAACAAAGCGGTTGCCAATCATGGTTCTGTTCGATCAAATTATGAACAAGAACCACTCACTAGGGAGAAACCATATGAAAAACCGAATGATGCCTTTGGCTGCCGCGATGGCACTTGGTGCCGTTGCTGCGTCGGCCGAGACTGTCAGGGTCTACAACTGGTCCGATTATATCGACGAGGACTTGCTGGCCAAGTTTCAGGAAGAAACCGGGATCGAGCTGATCTACGACGTTTTTGATTCCAACGAAGTGCTGGAAACCAAGATGCTGTCGGGCGGGTCGGGCTATGATGTGGTCGTGCCGTCGGGGACGTTCCTGCAGCGCCAGATTCAGGCAGGCGCGTTCCAGAAACTCGACATGTCGCAACTGCCCAACGAGGCGAACCTGTGGGACGTGATCGAGGCGCGCACCGCCCAGTATGACCCCGGCAACGCCTATTCGATCAACTACATGTGGGGCACCACGGGCCTTGGCGTGAACGTCAACAAGGTGCGCGAAATTCTAGGGCCGGACGCCCCGATCGACAGTCTGGCGCTGATATTCGACCCGGCCAACATGGAAAAGCTGGCCACCTGTGGTGTCATGGTGCTGGACGCGCCAACCGAAATGTTCCCGGCGGCCCTGAAATACATCGGCCAGGACCCTGACAGCCAGGACCCGGCCGTCATCGAAATGACCGAACCGGTGTTTGCGGCCGTGCGCCCCTATATCCAGAAGTTCAACAGCAGCGAATACATCAACGCGCTGGCCAACGGTGACATCTGCGTCGCGTTCGGCTGGTCGGGCGATATCCTGCAGGCCCGTGACCGTGCGGCCGAAGCGGACAACGGCGTTGAGATCGTGTTCAACGCCCCGACAGAGGGCGCGCTGATGTGGTTCGACCAGATGGCGATTCCGGTCGATGCGCCCAATCCGTCGGGCGCACTGAAGTTCCTGAACTTCATCATGGACCCAGAGAACATGGCCGCCGCGTCGAACTATGTCTATTACGCCAACGGCAACAAGGCATCGCAGGAATTCCTGAACGAGGACGTCATTGGCGACGCCGCGATCTATCCGGACGAGGCGACGCTGAACAACCTTTACACCACATCCCCCTACGAGGGGCCGGTGCAGCGGACCGTCACCCGCCTTTGGACCCGGATCAAATCGGGCACCTAGGCCCGCACCGATACACCCCGCGCCCGACCGGCGCGGGGTTTTTTCTTGCACGACCACTCCCGACAATTCGAGGACATGATGGCGCAACTCTCCAAGTCCCCAACCGAGTTTTCACCTTGGCTGGACCCCAATGCGGTGCCGCTGATCCGGTTCGAAAAAGTGACCAAGCGGTTTGGCACATTTGTCGCCATCGACGATATTTCGCTGAATATTTATGAAAAGGAATTCTTTGCCCTGCTGGGCCCTTCGGGCTGTGGCAAGACCACGCTGATGCGGATGCTGGCCGGGTTCGAGACAATTACCAAGGGCAAGATCACCCTTGGCGGCGTCGATATCGGCCCGGTGCCGCCCAATAAGCGCCCGGTCAACATGATGTTCCAGTCCTACGCGCTGTTCCCGCATCTGACCGTCTACGACAACATCGCGTTCGGCCTGCGTCGCTCGCCCATGCCGAAAGACCAGATCGACGCCCGTGTGAATGAAATGCTGCGCCTGACCCGGATGGAGAAGTTTGCCCAGAGGAAGCCGCACATGATTTCGGGCGGGCAGCGGCAGCGCGTGGCGCTGGCCCGGTCGCTGGCCAAGGCCCCGAAACTGCTGCTGCTGGATGAACCGCTGGGCGCGCTGGACAAGAAGCTGCGCCACGACACCCAGTTTGAACTGATGGACATTCAGGAAAAGACCGGCACCACATTCGTCATCGTCACTCACGATCAGGAAGAGGCGATGACCGTGGCGTCGCGTGTCGCCGTCATGGACCACGGCAAAATCATTCAGGTGGCCACGCCGGCGCAAATCTACGAAACCCCGAATTGCGCCTATGTGGCCGATTTCATCGGCGAGGTGAATTTGATCGAAGGGGCCGCGACCCCGGCGGGCGACAAGATCGATATCATCTGGGCCGAAGGGCAGCCGCCGATCCGAGCGACCCCGTCCGAACCCGTCGCCCGCGATGCCCGTGTGACATTCGCGATCCGCCCCGAAAAGGTGACGATCAGTGCCGACAAGCCCGAAGGTGCGAACGTGTTGCAGGGCAAGGTTCTCGATATCGCTTATCTCGGCAATATTTCCACCTATCACGTCGAATTGCCCGGCGGGCAGATCATCAAGGCCCAAGCCGCCAACAACCGCCGCCTGTCGCGCCGGTCGTTCACATGGGAAGACCCGGTCTGGCTGTCGTTCACCGACACCGCGGGCGTCGTGCTGACGTCGTGAGGGGGCCGCGATGAATTTGCGCCGCTTTGCCCTGATCGCCATTCCCTTTGGCTGGTTGCTGCTACTATTTGTGGTGCCGTTCCTGATCGTCCTGAAAATCTCGCTGTCGGACTATGCCGTGTCGATTCCGCCCTATACGCCGACGCTGGACCTGAGCGACGGGTGGACGGGGTTTCGCGATTACGTCTCGAAACTGGACTTTGAAACGTTCTGGTTCCTGACGACCGACTCGCTGTATTGGAAATCTTATCTGTCGTCTTTGCAGATCGCCGTCATCTCGACCGCGTTCACGCTGATGATCGGGTATCCGGTGGCCTATGCAATGGCGCGCGCCCCCGACGAATGGCGCGCGACGCTGATGATGCTGGTGATCCTGCCGTTCTGGACGTCGTTCCTGATCCGGGTCTACGCGTGGATGGGCATTTTGGGCCGCGAGGG
>JBBSBK010000034.1:0-32252 GCA_038251315.1 Rhodobacterales bacterium
ATTGCCTGATCTGGGTCAGATCCCGTCGCCGACGAACGCCTTTTCGATGACGAACTCGCCCGGTTCCGAATTCGCCCCCTCGCGCAGCCCGGCACTTTCCAGCAGCACTTTGAGGTCAAGGTTGAATGCCAGCGATCCGCAAACCATTGCCCGGTCGGTGACGGGGTCCAACGGCGGCACGCGCAGATCGGCGAACAGCGCGCCAGTTTCGATCAGTGTGGTGATCCGGCCCATCCGGGGTGACGGTTCGCGCGTTGTGGTCGGGTAATACTTCAGTTTCGCCAGATTGTCGGCACCGATGAGTTCGCCCAACAGCGCATCGCTGCGGATGCTGGCGATCAGATCGCGCCCATAGGTCAATTCGGCCACTTCGCGGCAGGTATGTGTGACGATGACCTCGTCATAGTCGTCGTAGGTCTGCGGGTCGCGCAGCAGGCTGGCAAAGGGGGCGAACCCGGTCCCGGTCGAAAAGAAATACAAGCGCTTGCCCGGCAACAGTGCATCATGCACCAATGTGCCAACGGGTTTCGGGCGCAGGATGATCTGGTCGCCGGGGCGGATGTGTTGCAACCGGCTCGTCAGCGGGCCGTCGGGAACCTTGATCGAATAGAACTCGAGCTCTTGGTCCCAACTGGGCGAGGCGATGGAATAGGCGCGCAGCAAAGGCCGCCCATTGTCGCCTGCCAGCCCGATCATCACGAATTCCCCGGACCGGAACCGGAGCGATTGCGGGCGGGCGACGCGGAACGAAAACAGCCGGTCAGTGTAGTGGGTCACAGCCGTCACCACTTGGGCGTCGGGCAGGGTGGGCAACTTGTCGGCGGTTGCTTCGATCACGGGGCGTTGCTCGGTCATGGGTTCATGTACGGCCTGGGGCCGCCCTTTGTCTAATCGCTGGGAGAATGGATGGAAAGGTCAGCCGCGCAGCCGTGCCTGATAGTCATGCGCCCGCCAGTCGGCGCGGGCCAGCCACTGATCTTCTGGCTGACGAAGGGCCAGATCGGCACTGATTTCGACCTCGTCGAAACCACTGCGGCGCGCCATTGCGTATTGATCGGCGATGACATGGCCATGCGCGCGCAGTCGTCCGGTATAGCCGAACCGGCGCAGAAGGGCCGCGATGGTAAAGCCGCGCCCATCCGAAAAACCGGGAAAATCGACCCGAATCATCGCGAAACAGGTCAGCCGCGCCTTCAGGTCATCAAGGTCGGTATCGGACGGCAGATCGACCGCCATCCCACCGCAATCGTTCGCGGGCAGGGTATCGAGAGAATGAAATACCCCGGTCCAGTCGTCAGGTCCAAACCCTGTATCTGTTACGATCACGTTCATCATGTCTTTCTGCTGCTTCATTCTGCCATGCATACTCAAAAAGTCTCGGCCTCAGGCCGCGACCCCTCCGCGGACAACCCGACCATTCACGAAATGAATCCCGCACTCTTCCTTGTCGGTATTGCGCCAGCGTCCGGCGCGAGGATCCTCGCCATCGTTCACCCGCGTCGTGCAGGGTGAGCAACCGATCGACGGATAGCCTTTGGCGACCAGCGGATGCCGGGGCAGGCGGTTCTGGGCGATGTATTCGGCGACATCCGCCGTTTCCCAATGCGCCAGCGGGTTGATCTTGATGCGCAGGTCATCCTCGTTCTCAAAGAATTCGAGGCCCCGGCGCTGCGCACCCTGATAGCGTTTGCGTCCGGTGATCCAGGCGTCGAACGGGTCCAGTGCGCGCTGCAACGGTTCGGTCTTGCGCAGCGCACAGCAGGCGTCGGTGTCGTACAGATGCAGTAGGCCTTCGTTGTCGTGCGTGAACAGGGCGTCGCGGTCGGCCTGAATCAGCCTGACGTCGGCCAGATGAAGCCGTTCGGTCAGATCCATCTGATAAGTCAGGGTTTCGGCGAACAGCATCTCGGTGTCGATGAAGATCACCGGTGTCGTCCGGTCGATCACTGAAATCAGATGCAGCAGCACGACCGATTCTGCCCCGAATGACGACACCAAGGCTACTCTGCCGATCGCGGCGTCGCGCAGCGCGTTTTCCAGCACGGCAGTCGCGCCGTGGTGCTTGTAACGGGTGTTCAGCGCCGCAACACGGGCTGGGATGTTGGCATCAAGCGGCATTGGCCGTTTCCTCGCTGGGGTAAAGCAGGGTTTTGAATGGGGTTGCACCCAGACGGCGGTATGTTTCCAGAAAGGTCTCGTCCGCCGCTTGGCGCAGGTCGAGGTAACCAAGAACAAGGCGTTCGATGGCAGGTACGATGTCGTCTGCCGAAAATCCTGGACCCGCCCGTTCGCCGATCACCGCCGTTTCGGTGTGATCGCCGCCGAGCGTGATCTGGTAGTTTTCCACCCCCGCGCGGTCAAGCCCGAGGATACCGATGTGGCCGACATGATGATGCCCGCAGGCGTTGATGCAGCCGCTGATCTTGATCTTGAGCGGGCCGATGTCGTGTTCCAGCTTGAGCTCGTCAAAGCGGGTCGCAATCTCTTGCGCGATCGGAATGCTTCGGGCAGTCGCCAGCGCGCAATAATCCATGCCTGGGCAGGCGATGATGTCGCTGATCAACCCTATATTGGCTGTCGCAAGGTTCGCCACCTGCAAGGTCTGATAAAGGGCGGGCAGATCGGATCTGTGGACATGCGGCAGAACGATGTTCTGTTCATGGCTGACCCGCAGTTCGCTGTGACCATAGCGTTCGGCAAGGTCGGCCATGATCCGCATCTGGGCGCTTGACGCATCGCCCGGTGTCGCCCCGTGCTTTTTCAGCGAGATCGACACGATGGCGTAACCCGGCGCGCGGTGCTGGGCCAGGTTGGTATCGGCCCACGAACGGAACGCCGGGTTGGCCAGACGCGCCGCCTCGTAAGCGTCAGTCGATTTGACGAAAAATGCAGGCGCGCGGAAGGCATGTTCGATTTCTGCAAGAAATTCCTGGTCGATGCCACTGAAGTCGCCTTGAATTGTTCTAAAACGTTCATCCACCAGCCGCTGAATTTCTTCGATCCCATGTTCGTGCACAGTGATCTTGAGCCGCGCCTTGTACTTGTTGTCGCGCCGACCCAGCAGGTTCCAGACCGAAACGACGGCCTCGACGTATGGCAGCAAGTCGGCTTGACGCACGAAATCGGCGATCACCTTGCCAATCATCGGGGTGCGGCCCAGACCGCCGCCGACGATCACCTCGAATCCGGCATCGCCTGCGTCGTTCCGCACCATCCGCAAGCCGATGTCGTGCGCCCGTGTCACGGCGCGGTCGCTCGGGGAACCGGTCACGGCGATCTTGAACTTGCGCGGCAGGAACTGGAATTCGGGGTGGTCGGTCGACCATTGGCGCAGGAGTTCCGCGATGGGACGCGGATCGGCGATTTCATCCGCCGCAGCGCCGGCAAAATGGTCCGCCGTGACGTTGCGTATGGTGTTTCCCGAAGTCTGGATCGCGTGCATCTCGACATCCGCCAGTGCTGACAGGATATCGGGCACGTCCTTCAGTTCCGGCCAGTTGAACTGGATGTTCTGCCGGGTGGTGAAATGACCATAACCCTTGTCCCACCGGTCTGCGATCATCGCAAGTTGGCGCATCTGCGTCGGGTTCAGGGTGCCGTAGGGGACCGCGACGCGCAGCATGTAGGCGTGCAGCTGCAGATACAGGCCATTCATCAGGCGCAGCGGGCGAAACTCGTCCTCGGTCAGCGATCCGTCGACCCGACGGGCGACCTGGGCGCGAAACTGGGCCACCCGTTCACGGACGAAACGTTCATCGAAGTCATTGTAGCGATACATTTTTTCAGGCCTCGACTTGTTTGCCATGTGGATAGTTCGACGGGCCCCGGGTGCGGAATGTCTCGCGGAAATGTACTGGTGCGGGGCCGTTCCGCCCGGCCTTTGCATCGACGAGGTAAACCCCGACAACCTCGCCCGACCGGCGCTGCGCCTCGATCAGACGGATGTCGGCGTGGGCCTCGTCGTCAATCAGTTCGGCATCGGCCATGTCGCGGGACCAGCGGTCGTCGGGGGTCAGCCAGACGGCGTCACCTGCGATCAGGGCATTGCCGGTGATGACCTTGGGGTGAAAGGCACGGTTCATATCAGGGCCTCCTTGATCCGGGGTGTGGCGGCCAGTGCCACCGCATCGCGTGGCGCCAGCCCGTAAAAGGTGATGGCCGGGCCGCCAAGGGCGGCACGTGACAGGGTAGGTTCCAACTGTGACAGGGTTGTCGCGATCACGCGGGAACCTGGGCGCGATGCGTTTTCGATCACTGTCACCGGCGTTGCCGGGTCGGCCCCGTGCATCAGCAGGCGGCCCTGGATGAACCGGGCGGTCTTTTTGCCCATGTAGATCGCTGCGACTTCGCCGGGACGCGCCAGCGCCCGCCAGTCGTGTTCGGCGAACCCCTTGGAATCGTGCCCGGTGATGTAGCGCACTGACGCATTGCGCCCGCGCTTAGTCAGGCTTTGACCGATCTGCGCCGCGGCGGCGCTGGCGGCGGTGATGCCGGGGACGATCGACCAGGCGATTCCCGCCAGATCAAGCGCGGCAATTTCTTCATCCAGCCGCCCGAACACGGTCGGATCGCCCGCCTTGAGGCGGACAACATGGTGGCCCTGCGCGGCGTGATCGACCATCATCGCGTTGATATCGTCCTGCGCCGCCGCGGTGCCGAACCCTTCTTTGCCGGCGTCGATCAGAACCGCCTCGCGCCGTACCAGTTCCAGAATTTCGGGGGCGACCAGCCGGTCGTGGATCACCACATCGGCGGCGTCCAGCGCCTTGCGCGCCTTGAGCGTCAGCAGATCGGGGTCGCCGGGGCCGGCGCCGACGAGGGCGACGTGGCCGGGCTTTTCGGCCGTCATGATATGGCGATCCAGCAGGGCGGCAAGGGCGTCATCGACCCGATTTTCGGCCAATGCTTGCGGACCCTCGGCAAAATAGTAATCCGCCCAGAAATCCCGCCGCTTGCGCCCCATCGGCAGAACATCGGCTGCATGGCGGAACGCCTTGCCGATCTTGGCGAGCAATCCCAGTTGCACCGGCAGCCGCGCTTCGAGGTCGGTCTTGATCGCGCGGGCCAGCACCGGGGCCGCGCCTTCGGTGCCGATGGCGACGATGACCGGATCGCGGTCGACAATGGCGGGCGTGATGAAGTCACTGTCGTGAAGGTTGTCGACGATGTTGACCAGCACGCCTGCCGCATGGGCGAGGGCGGCCCCGCGGGCATCCTCGATAGCGTCTTCGTTTGCACCGTAGAACAGGGCGGCCCCGGTCAGGTCGGCGGCAATGATATCGCGGCTGGTCAGGGTCAATACGCCGGCGGCGGCCCAGCGGTGGATTTCGGGCGCGGCGTCGGGGGCGTAAACGGCGATTGCCGCCTCGGTCTTGAGCAGCAGGCGAAGTTTGGCCAGCGCCGCATCTCCGCCACCGGCAACGACGATCCGCCGGTTCGCGACGTTCAGGAAGATGGGGAAATGCTGCATGATCCGGGCCTTTGTTGTCTGACCCTCAATATAGAACAAAGTTCCGGTTTTTGACCATTGCGCCGGACCGATAAGGACGTATGTTCTGCTGAGTAACACAACAGGGCGCGTTGTCCCGTAAATCAGAGAATACAGGAATGGCATTGCGGATTGACGAGACGGATCGGAAAATCCTCGCGGCATTGCAGCGCGATGCGGCACAGTCGCTGGACGACATCGCCCGTGATATCGGGTCGTCAAAGACGCCGGTGTGGAATCGGATCCGCAAGATGCGCGCCGCCTGGATCATCGGGGCCCAAACCGTGAGATTGGATGCCGAGGCGTTGGGGTTCGAGGCATGCTTTTTCGTCCTGATCCGCACGTCCGAACATGAAGCTGCATGGCAAAAGGCGTTTCTCAAGGCCTTGCAGGATCGCCCCGAGGTGCAGGAGGCGCACCGCCTTGCGGGCGATATCGACTATATCCTCAAGGTCCGGGTCAAGAACGCCCGCGCCTATGACGCCTTCTATCAGGCGCTGATATCCGAGGTGCGGGTGCATAACGTCACTGCACTGTTGTCGATGGAAGAGATCAAATCGACGACGGCCCTGCCGTTGTAGGCGGCGGAGGGGGCGCTGCCCCCGCCCGTTCCGGGCCCTCCGGAGTTTAAGGGACCAAAGAAGCTGCAATCAGGTCTGAACCATCAATCGGTCAAGCCCATGGAAATGGTAGACGTTGGCGTAGCTTGGCGGCGTCGTGATCGTCAGGTTGGGACACCGCGCCAACAGGGCTTGCAAGGCGATCAACAATTCCAGCCGCGCCAGCGGTGCCCCGACGCAGAAATGGATGCCGCCGCCGAAACTGGTGTTGGCGGGCCCTTTGCGCGCCGGATCGAACCGGTTCGGGTTGTCGTAGGCGGCAGGGTCGCGGTTGGCTGCCCCAAGCAGGCATTGCACTTCGGCCCCGCGCGGGATCGTTTCGCCAAACAGCGTCACGTCTTCGTAGGCCCAGCGGGTGAAAATGTGCAGCGGCGGGTCGTAGCGGATCAGTTCCTCGACCGTCGTGGCATCAATCGTCCGGCAGTCGTTTTCGATCAGGCATTTCACCCCGTTGCCCAGGGTATGCACCGTCGCCTCGTGCCCCGCGTTCAACAGCAGCATACAGGTGCTGAGCAACTCGTCAGCGTTCAGCCTGTCGCCCGCCTGTTCTGCCGCGATCAGTTCGCTGATAAGGTCATCGCCCGGAGATTTGCGTTTTTCGCCGATATACCCGGTCAGGAAATCGCGGAAGGCCAGCGTCGCGTCGCTGGCAGCATCCTCGATCGCGCGGGTGCGGCGGGCCTGATACATCGCCACCATTGCGTTGGACCACATCAGCAGGTCGTCGGCGCGATCGTCACGCACCCCCAACAGGCGGCAGATGATGATGACGGGCAGGGGGCGGGCGAAAGCGTCCAGCAGATCGAAGGGGCCGGAGGGAAAGCCGTCGATGAGGGTATTGCTGAGCGCTGCAATCTCCGGCCCCAACCCGGCGATCCGGCGCGAGGTAAAGGCCCGCAGCACCAGACCCCGCAGCCTTGTGTGCCGGGGCGGTTCAAGTTCCAGCATCGAATGCGCCTCGACTGCATAAAACGGGGCCAAATGCGGCGGGATTGGCGCGGCCAGATCGGCGGGCACGGCGCGCCCAAAGCGGCGGTCGCGCAATATCAGGGTGACAGCGCGGTGCGACACGGCACTGATCTTGGCGTAGTCGGTCCAGTGAAACAGATCGCCGCCCGGCCGCGCCCGGTCATAGAACGCATAAGGGTTCTGCACAAAATCGGGATCGGTCGGGGATTGTGTCAGGCGCTGCATGCGGCAGGTGTGCCAACGCCCTCTGGCCTTTGCAAGCCGTGGTTTCTAGGGTGTCGCCATGCGCCACCGTATCGCCATCGTCCTGACCTATCTGGCCTTTGTCGGGGCCTTGGCCGGGGGTGTGTGGTGGATCGGCATGGGCACCGCCCAAGGTCAGTTGGCGCGCCGTGGCGAGGCGGACCTTGCCTTGGCCGCCGACCGCCTGACCAATGCGCTGCAACGCTATCGTCAACTGGCCGTGGTCATGGCCGATCATCCCGATCTGGCACCGCTGTTGTCCGGGCAGGGCGACGCGACGCGCGCCCGCGCCGTGCTGGTCAGCGTTGCCGACCAGACCGGCGCGATGGACATCGTGCTAGTGGACGCGGCAGGGCGCGAGATTGTCGCCGCCAGCGATACTGCGCCCAATGCCCATGCCGGACAACCCGCGTTGATCCGTGCCATGCAGGGCGCACTGGGCGTCGATCACCAGCTCGATCCGCGCTATGGGCGGCGCGGTTTCACCTTTGCCGCGCCGATCTTTTCGCCCGCCGGGCCAGTGATCGGCGCACTGATCGTCATCGCCGACGCCGAAGCGGTCGAGGCGGCGTGGCGGGGCGACAACCCGGTCATATTCTTTACCGATGATCTGGGCGTGGTTTACTTGACCAACCGGAGCGAATTGCTGTTTCGCAGCCGCAGTGGTGACCCGCTGCGTGCCGCCGCCAGCAACCGATACCGCGCGGGGCAGGTCGTCCCTTTTGTCGCCCAAACTGAAACCCGACCCCACGGCCACGACATCTGGCAGGTCGATGGGGGTCGGTATCTGCCGCGCACCGCTCTACATTTGACCCGCGACATCCCGACGATCGGCATGATCGGCGAGGCGCTGCTGGATATCGCCCCCGCCCGCCAGATCGCCGGGCTGCAGGCAGCGGTCACGGCAGCGCTGTGTCTGGCTTTTGGGGCGCTGTTGTTTCTGGCGACCGAACGGCGGCGCACGCTTGCGCTGGCAAATCAACGGCTCGAGGCGCGGGTGGCCGACCGTACCGCCGATCTGTCGGCGCTGAACGTCGATCTGCGCCGCGAAGTGGTCGAGCGGACGGACGCCGAGGCGCGGCTGACACGGGCGCAGGCGGACCTCGTCCAGGCGGGCAAGCTGTCGGCGCTGGGGCAGATGTCAGCGGGCATCAGCCACGAACTGAACCAGCCGCTGACGGCGATCCGGTCGTTCGCGCAGAACGGCCAAGGGTTTCTGGCACGGGGCAGGCCCGAAATTGCGGCACAAAACCTTGGCCGCATTGCCGAACTTGCCGACCGGATGGCGCGGATCATCCGCAACCTGCGCGCCTTTGCCCGACAGGAAAGTGTGCCCTTGGGCGATGTCGATCTGGTCGGGGTCATCGACGTGGTGCTGGAACTGGCAGCGCCAAAACTGCGGGACGCCGGGGTGGCGGTGCTCTGGCAACCGCCCGCACAAACCATCATTGTGCGCGCGGGCGAGGTCCGCTTGCAACAGGTCATCCTGAACCTTGTCACCAATGCGATCGACGCGATGGTCGGGTGTGATCCGCGCCACATCGACATCACACTAGACGGGCAGGAGCGGCGCATCGCCCTGTCGGTGCGCGACACGGGCCCCGGCATTACCGAACCCGACCGCATTTTCGACCCCTTCTATACGACCAAGGAAGTGGGTGCCGACGAAGGCATGGGCCTTGGCCTGTCAATCTCCTACGGTCTGGTCCAAAGTTTCGGCGGCGCGATCCGGGGGCGCAATCACCCGGACGGCGGCGCGGTATTCACCGTCGAACTTGACGCGGTTAGCATCTTGGTGGCCGCATGACCCGGCGGGTTCTGCTGGTCGACGATGACAGGGCTGTGCGCGAGGCGTTGGGGCAAACCCTCGAACTCGCCGACCTCGACCCGATACTGGCCGCCTCTTTCATCGAAGCCAAGGATCACCTTGATGCCCGGTTCGACGGTGTTGTCGTCACTGATATGCGGATGCCGGGGCGCGACGGGTTTCACCTGCTGGACTATGCCCGCGCGCTTGACCCCGACCTGCCGGTGATCCTTTTGACCGGCGAAGGCGACATTCCGATGGCGGTGCGGGCGATGGACGCAGGCGCATTCCAGTTTCTGGAAAAACCCTGCGCGCCTGCCGATTTTCTGGCCGTGGTGGAAAAGGCACTGGCGCAGCGGGCCGGGGTGTTGGCCGACCGCCGCCAGCGCGAATTGCGCGACAGCGGCGATGCCGCGGCGCGGATGCTGTTTGGCGACAGCGCCCTTGCGTCAGGTCTGCGCGACCGGGTCCGCGCGGTTGCGCGTGCCAATGCCGAAGTGTTGGTGACGGGCGAAACCGGCACTGGCACGCCCAAGATCGCCGAGGTGATCCATCTGCTGTCGGCAGCGGCCCGGCACCCGTTCGTCAAACGCGGGGCCGGTTTGCTGGATGTGGCAGGACTGGACGCAGCGCTGGATTTGGCGGCTGCTGGGACGCTGTATATCGACGAGGTCGCAGCGCTACCCGGTGCGGTGCAATTTGTCTTGCTGGATCGGCTTGAAGTTGCCGGCGCGGCGCGGGTCATCGCCGGGACCACCCGCGATCTGGTTGACGAAGTGAACGCAGGCCGCTTTAACGCCGATCTTTTCTACCGCCTTGACCTGATGCGGGTGCGCATCCCGTCGTTGCGCGAACGCACCGAGGATATCCCGGTGCTGTTCCGCCACTACGTCGCACAGGCCTGCGAACAGGCCAACGTGCCGACACCGCCCATTACCCCCGGCGTGGTCGCAGGGTTGATGGCGCAAGACTGGCCAGGCAACGCGCGGGGCTTGATGAACGCGGCAATGCGGTTCGCCCTTGGTCTGACGGACGCCGAACCAGACAGCGAACTGGGGCTGGCCGACCAGATGGCCGAAGTCGAACAGTCGCTGCTGGTCGCCGCCCTGCGTCGCAACGGCGGCCATGCGACAGCAACGGCGGCAGCCCTGAAACTGCCGCGCAAGACGTTTTACGACAAGTTGGCACGCTATGGCATCAGGCCGGACGACTATCGGACCTGACCCTTGAAAATTGTGCGGAATGTCGCACAGTCGGTCGTTGCAACTGTGCGGCATCCCGCCCAAAACACCAGTCAGAGGCTAGAAAACAGGTGAAGTTTAGCTGCCAATACATTGAAAATATTTACTTTTCTACTTTAAAACTGCGCTATCCAAAATGTGCTTGCCCAGACGACCCTCTGCACCTTTGTATTGGGAAGTGCGTTCCGGGAGGGGACGTCGCCAAGGATCACCAACCGGAGGAGACCCCATGAACCATTCTTTCGCTGCCGCCGCTGCGGCTGCCCTCGCCATTTCCGCCACGCTGGCACACGCTGACCCGATGGGCTGTGACGACGGCGAGATCGTCGTCAAATTCAGCCATGTCACCAACACTGACAAGCACCCCAAAGGCATTGCGGCCCAACTCCTCATGGAGCGGGTGAATGCCGAAATGGAGGGGACGATGTGTATGGAAGTCTTCCCCAACTCGACCCTTTACACCGACGAACAGGTGGTCGAGGCGATGTTGCGTGGTGACGTCCAGATGGCCGCGCCGTCGCTGTCGCTGTTTGAATCCATCACCAAGGCTTACCGCCTGTTCGACCTGCCGTTCATGTTCAAGGACATCGCTGCCGTCGACGCCTTTCAGGCATCCGAAACCGGCCAGACAATGCTGGACGCGATGCAGCGGCGCGGCGTGCAGGGCCTTGGCTACTGGCACAACGGCATGAAGCAGATCAGCGCCAACGTGCCGCTGATCGAACCTGCTGACGCCAACGGTCTGAAGTTCCGGGTCCAGCCCAGCGATGTGCTGGTCGCCCAGATGGAGGCGCTGGGTGCCTCGCCGCAGCCGATGGCCTTTGCCGAAGTTTACGGTGCTTTGCAAACAGGCGTTGTCGACGGGCAGGAAAACACTTGGTCAAACATCTATGGCCAAAAGTTTTTCGAGGTGCAGGACGGGATCACCGAAACCAACCACGGGATCATCGACTATATGCTGGTCAGCTCGGTCGATTTCCTTGACAGCCTCGACCCCGCCGTGCGCGATCAGTTGCTGACCATCGTGGGCGAAGTCACGACCGAGCGGAACGCTGCGGTGCAAGAGGTCGATCTGGCCGCGCGTCAGTCGATCCTCGATGCCGGTGGCAAGATCGTCGAACTGACTCCCGAACAGCGCGCCGATTGGGTCGCCGCGATGAAGCCGGTCTGGGCCCAATTCGCTGAAGAGGTCGGTCAGGACAACATCGACGCCGCACAGGCGATCAACGACAGCATGTAACCACATGCCAAGGATATGGCCCGGTCCGGGAGGGGGCCGGGCCATATCTGTGTTAACACCGGGGGGAGGCGACGATGAGTGCAGGCTGGAGATACGTGCCCAAGACGCCGCTGGCCCGGTTCGTCCACGGATTCGAAGAAAACGCCATCGCCCTGATGCTGGGCGCGATGACGCTGCTGACATTCATCAACGTCGTGCGCCGCTACCTCTTCAACGCCAGCCTGATCTGGAGCCTTGAGGTCACGCTGATCCTGTTTTCGTGGCTGGTGTTGTTCGGCATCGCCTATGGGTTCAAGGTGACGGCCCACCTTGGGGTCGACGCGATCACCAACATGGTCTCGCGCCCCGCCCGTCGCACCATGGGCCTGCTGTCAGCGGCGATCTGCATCGCCTATGCCGTCCTGATCCTGAAAGGGTCCTGGGACTACTGGGCCCCGTTTGCCGATCTGCCGCCAACCACCGGGCGCTGGTTTCCAACGGGGTTCGACTGGACCGCGCGCGGTACGTCCTATTTCGAGACCGACCAGATCCCGATGCCCGGTTTCCTGCGGTTTCTCGAAGACCTCATCAACTATGGCGATTCTTACGCCAAATTGCCCCGCATGGTCCCCTACATCATGCTTCCTGTCGCTGCCGCGCTGATCCTGTTTCGGATCGTGCAGGCGACGATCCGCATCATCCGGGGCGAACAGGACAGCCTGATCGTCAGTCACGAAGCCGAAGACGCGGTCGAAGAAGCCGCCGCCCTGAACCGGGATTAATCTGACATGGAAGTACTCCTGCTTTTCGTGATGATCGTCGGCCTGCTGCTGATCGGGGTGCCGATTGCAGTGTCGCTGGGCCTGTCGTCGATCATCTTTCTGCTCGCGTTCTCGGACACGTCCATCGGGTCGGTCGCTGCCAGCCTGTATCAGGCGATGGCCGGGCACTACACCTTGCTTGCGATCCCGTTCTTCGTCCTCGCCTCGTCGTTCATGTCGACTGGTGGCGTGGCCAAGCGGATCATTCGGTTCGCCATTGCCTGCGTCGGCCATTTGCAGGGCGGGCTGGCGATCGCCGGTGTGCTGGCCTGTATGATGTTCGCGGCGCTATCAGGATCATCGCCCGCCACCGTGGTCGCCATCGGGTCCATCGTCATCGCAGCGATGCGTCAAGCGGGCTATACCAAGGAATTCGCCGCCGGGGTGATCTGCAACGCGGGCACCTTGGGGATTCTGATCCCGCCCAGTATCGTCATGGTCGTCTATGCGTCTGCCACCGACGTCAGCGTCGGGCGGATGTTTCTGGCAGGCGTCATCCCTGGCATCCTTGCGGGTGCGATGCTGATGGTCACGATCTGGATCATGGCCCGGATCAAGAACATGCCCAAAGGCGACTGGCAGGGCTGGGGCGAAATCTGGCTCAGTTTCCGGGGCGCCCTGTGGGGTCTGTTCCTGATCGTCATCATCATGGGTGGCATCTATGGGCATCCGTGGGTCCGGTTCGATGGCGGCAGTCTGATCTACTGGAAAGGCGGCGCCTTTACCCCGACCGAAGCCGCCGCCGTCGCCGCCGTCTATGCGTTCTTCATCGCCACCTACGTTTACCGCGACATGGGGCCGCTGGCGGGCAAGGACGGGGCCGCACCGCTGTCATTGCTGCAACGCCCGCAGGCGATCATCACCGGGTTCTTTCACGAAGACACGCGGCGCACCCTGTTCGAGGGGGGCAAACTGACCATCACATTGATGTTCATCATCGCCAACGCTCTGATCCTGAAACACGTGCTGACCGACGAACAGATCCCGCAGCATATCGCGGGCGCAATGCTGGACGCGGGGCTGGGGCCAATCACGTTCCTGATCGTGGTCAACGTGATCCTGCTGATCGGCGGTCAGTTCATGGAGCCGTCAGGGCTGATCGTCATCGTCGCGCCGCTGGTCTTTCCCATCGCGCTGCAACTGGGGATCGACCCGATCCATCTGGGCATCATCATGGTCGTGAACATGGAAATCGGGATGATCACGCCACCCGTGGGTCTGAACCTGTTCGTCACATCGGGCGTCGCCAACATGACGATGATGGCCGTGGTCCGCGCCGCCCTGCCATTTCTGGGCGTGCTCTTCGTGTTCCTGATTATCGTGACCTATGTGCCGATCATTTCGACATGGTTGCCCAATTCGGTCATGGGGCCAGAGATCATCATCAAATAGGGTTAGGCCTGTTCCAGCGCCGCGATGATCGGGGAAAAGTCAGCCGCTTTCAGGCTGGCACCACCGACCAGTGCCCCGTCAACATCGGGCACGCCGAATATCTCGGCCGCATTGCCCGGCTTTACCGATCCGCCGTAAAGGATGCGCATGGCGTGACCTTCGGTGCCGAAACGCTCGGCCAGCGCCTCCCGGATAAATCCATGCACCTCGCCGATCTGGTCCAGCGTCGCCACTTTGCCGGTGCCGATGGCCCAGACGGGTTCGTAGGCAATGACCGTATTGGCCGCACTCGCCCCGACCGGCACCGACCCGGCCAGTTGCGCGCCGATCACGTCCAATGTCTGCCCGGCCTCGCGCTGCGCCAGCGTCTCGCCGATGCAGATGACCGCCGTCAGCATGGCGCGGTGCGCCGCGTCGGCCTTGGCCAGCACTTGCGCGTCGGTTTCGCCGTGATCAGCACGGCGTTCGGAATGGCCAAGGATCACATGGGACGCCCCCGCATCCACCAGCATCGCCGCGGAAATGTCGCCCGTATGCGCGCCCGATCCGGCAGCATGACAATCCTGCCCGCCGATGTGCAACGGGCCGCGCATGTCGGCCATCCGGGCCAGCAGCGTCGCGGGCGGACAGATCAGCAGATCGACGTCAGGGTCAGGGTGGGCAGCGATCAGGGCCGTGATTTCAGCCAAACTGTCGGCCATCCCGTTCATCTTCCAGTTTCCGGCGGCAAGTTTGCGGCGCATGGGGCTACTCCAGATGGGTCAGGGCGCGGCGGGCCCAGTCACAGGCCAGTTCAGGATCGTCCAGCGCCGCGTCGGGCAAGGTCCAATAGCCCATGCTGCGCCCGTCATCCATTTCGAAAATGCGCGCCCCGGCGGCGGCCATTTCGTCGGCGAATCCGCCCTTGGCCTTCAAGTAGATGATATTCTGGCTCGACAGGATCGCAAAGACCTGACCCTGATGATAGATGGTCAGCCCGCCCATCATCTTGCGGTTGGTCAGGCTACCCAGATCGGCGAACATCTCCATCACAAAGCCGATGTCGGCCGCAGAAACGCTCACGCCGCGCCGAGCTTTTCGTCGAACTTGATGGATTCGCCGCAGCCGCAGGCATCGACCACGTTGGGGTTGCGAAACTTGAACCCGGATTCAAGCATCGACGTTTCATAGTCGATCTCGGTGCCGAACAAAAACATCTGTGCCATCGGCGCGATCATCACCCGCGCCCCGTCCTGTTCGACGACCTCGTCCAGCCCATTGACTTCGGTCACATAGTCCATCGTGTATTCCATGCCCGCACAGCCGCCCTTCTTGACGCCGATACGCAAGCCCTGGTGGGCGTCGCGGGCCATCAGGCGGGCGATTTGCGTCGCCGCTGCGGGGGTGATGGTGACGGCCTGTTTGCCGGGAATGCCGAACATAGCAAGACTCCTTTGGTCAACAAGGTAAGTGCCAACGCCGACCTGCTCAAGTGGTCAGCTGAAAAGACCAGACGACGGCCTACATGAACCCCAGTTCAAGGCGGGCCTCGTCCGACATCATCTCCATCCCCCATTGGGGGTCGAAGGTCATCGCGACATCGACCTGTTTGACGCCGGCCAACGGTTCGATTGCATCGGCAACCCAGCCCGGCATCTCGCCCGCCACCGGGCAACCCGGGGCGGTCAGCGACATGGTGATGTTGACCGCGTTTTCGGCGTCGATCGCAATCGTGTAAATCAGCCCAAGATCATAGATGTTGACAGGTATTTCAGGGTCATAAACCGACCGGCAGGCCTGCACGACCGCGTCGTAAAGCGGGTGATCGGTGGACGAGGGCGCGATCAGCGGCGTGCCTTCGATTCGTGTGTCGTGTTCGGTCATTGGGGCCCCGGGGTTGATCACGGCGGTTAATCCTGAGTGTTCATATAGGGAATTATTGGCGGTGGGTAAAGGGCAGGTGCGGTCAAGGCCGAACTGTCAGAGCCTCCGGCGGGAGTTTCACGGACCAAAGAAGGGGCCGGGTAGTTTTCTTTCCTGCAACTTGCGATATCAGGCGGCGGAACGGGGGCGATATGGCTGAATTCTTATTCGATCTGCACGCGACAGACGGCAAGGCCCGCACCGGGGTGATCCACACACCCCGTGGCGAAATCCGCACGCCTGCCTTCATGCCCGTCGGCACTGCGGCGACGGTGAAGGCGATGCTGCCCGAAAGCGTGGCCGCCACGGGGGCTGACATCCTCTTGGGCAATACCTATCATCTGATGCTGCGCCCCACCGCCGAACGGATCGCCGCATTGGGGGGCCTGCACAAATTCATGAACTGGGATCACCCGATCCTGACCGACAGCGGCGGTTTTCAGGTAATGAGCCTTGCGGGCTTGCGCAAGCTGACCGAAAAAGGCGTCACCTTCAAAAGCCATATCGACGGGTCGCGCCACGAACTGACACCGGAACGGTCGATGGAAATCCAGCGGCTGCTTGGATCCGACATCGTCATGGCTTTTGACGAATGTCCCGCCCTACCTGCCGACGACACGCGGATCGCTGAAAGCATGCGCCTGTCGATGCGCTGGGCGGGGCGGAGCCGGGACGCGTTTGGGGATCGCCCCGGCCACGCCCTGTTCGGCATCCAGCAAGGCGGCCTGAACCCCGATCTGCGGGCCGAAAGTGCCGAAAAGCTGACGGCGATCGGCTTTGACGGCTACGCCGTTGGCGGGCTGGCCGTGGGCGAGGGACAGGCAGCCATGTTCGCCACGCTCGATACCGCGCCCGCCATGCTGCCCGCCGACAAGCCGCGCTATCTGATGGGTGTGGGCAAGCCTGACGATATCGTTGGGGCGGTCGCGCGCGGGATCGACATGATGGACTGCGTCCTGCCCACTCGGTCGGGGCGCACCGGACAGGCGTTCACAAGGGCCGGTGTGGTGAACATCAAGAACGCGCGGCACGTTGACGATCCGCGCCCGCTGGACGAAGAGTGCCGTTGCCCAGCCTGCCGGGGCTACTCACGCGCCTACCTGCATCACGTGTTTCGCGCCCACGAGATGATCAGTGGGATGCTGCTGACATGGCACAACCTGACCTATTATCAGGATCTGATGGCGGGGATGCGGGGTGCGATTGCAGCGGGGTCGTTCAGCGCGTTTCAGGCCGACTTTCACGCGCAGCGGGCTATGGGGGATATCGACCTGCTTTAGGCTTTGGCGTAAACCGGTGCGGCAGGCGACGCGCTGGCAAAACCCCAGTCGCGCCGCACCGACAGAGGTGTCGCGAAACCGGTCAGTTCATCGCCAAAGCGGTCGTCGAACCAGCGGGCAAGGGCGATGCGCGGGCGCAGGGCGTCATGCACGGTCCGGGTGCGGATCAGACAGCCGTCGTCGTCGTCCGACAGGGCTAGCGCGATGGTCATATCCTCGGCCCCTGACGGGTCGTCGCGTTCCAGCAGATAGCGACAGGACTGGTCGGGCAGGCAGTCGAGGAACGACATCGTCACTTCCGCCATCCCCTGTTCGGGATCTGTGAACCGCAGATACAAAGTTTCGGGATCGTCGGGGTCGTGGTCGAAATCGACGAGTGTTCGGGTCCAATAATCGTCGGGATGGGCGGCACCGGGCACCAAAGCCGCCCAGACGTTGGCACGGGGCCACGCGACCCACGATGTGCGCTGACTGATCAGGCACATCGACACGCCTGCGCGGTCCAGCCAACTGCCATAAAACCCAAGGTAGGCCAGCCCGGCAAATCCGGTCGCCAGAACCAGCAGCAGCGGCACGGGCAGCGGCAGGGGAGCCACGATCAAAAGGCCAACGGCCGCGGCCTCGGTCAGATTGCGCCAGCCGGGGGCAAACCGCAGCACGGCCAGCACCGCTGCGAGGGCCGCCAGCCCGCCAACTATGATAGCCGGATTGGCCCCGACACCCGCCCACAGGGCTGACATGGTCGCGATCACGACAAATGTGATCCGGCGGCGTTGGTCGTGGATGCGCAGATGCATGTCACCTCGGGGCGTGGGTATCAGGATCGTTGGGCCGTCTTTACCAACCTTTAACCGTAATTTGCCCGCTGATTGCGGCCAGTGCAGGGCGCAACCGGGGCAAATTGCGCACCTTCCCGCTTGCCCGTGGTCACGCGACGGGGCAGACTACGCCGCACAGGTGATGCTTGAAATCGGGCGATCCACGCCCCATCTCAAGCGTCTGATCGGAGACGTTGAAGGTCGCCACCAAGGGGCCGCACCGTCTGCCATAGATAAGGACAAGAGCATGCAAGAACCACTGAGCCATTCCTATCCGGTGCTGCCGCTGCGCGACATCGTGGTTTTCCCCCATATGATCGTGCCGCTGTTCGTGGGCCGCGAAAAATCGGTTCGCGCCCTTGAAGAGGTCATGGCCGACGACAAGCAGATCCTGCTGTCGTCCCAGATCAATCCCGGCGAGGACGATCCGACCACCGACGGCATCTACAAGGCCGGCGTGCTGGCAAACGTCCTGCAACTGCTGAAACTGCCCGACGGCACCGTCAAGGTGCTGGTCGAAGGCCGTGCGCGCGTGCAGATCACCGAATACCTGCCCAACGACAATTTCTTCGAGGCCCGTGCCGAATATCTGACCGAAACGCCGGGCGATGCGCAGGACGTGCAGGCCTTGGTGCGGTCCGTGTCGGCCGAATTCGAACGCTATTCCAAAATCCGCAAGAACATCCCCGAAGAGGCGCTGGCGGCGGTATCTGAAGCCACCGAACCTGCCAAGCTGGCCGATCTGGTCGCCGGGCATTTGGGCATCGAGGTCAAGCAAAAGCAGGACCTGCTGGAAACCCTGTCAGTCGCCGAACGGCTGGAAAAGGTTTATGGCCAGATGCAGGGCGAAATGTCGGTCCTGCAGGTCGAGAAAAAGATCAAGACCCGCGTCAAGACCCAGATGGAGCGCACCCAGCGCGAATATTACCTGAACGAACAGATGAAGGCGATCCAGAAGGAACTGGGCGACGGCGAAGAAGGCGAAGGCGAAATCGCCGAGCTGGAAAAGCGGATCGCGGCCACCAAACTGTCGAAAGAGGCCCGCGACAAGGCCGACGCCGAGATGAAGAAGCTCAAGAACATGTCGCCCATGTCGGCCGAGGCGACGGTGGTGCGCAACTACCTCGACTGGATGCTGTCGATCCCGTGGGGCGTCAAATCGCGCACCAAAAAGGATCTGGGCAACGCCCAGAAGGTGCTGGACGGCGACCACTTTGGACTGGAAAAGGTCAAGGAACGGATCGTTGAATACCTTGCCGTGCAACAGCGCAGCGCCAAGCTGAAAGGCCCGATCATGTGTCTGGTCGGCCCTCCCGGCGTTGGTAAAACCAGCCTTGGCAAATCTGTGGCCAAAGCAACGGGGCGCGAATTCATCCGTATCAGCTTGGGCGGCGTGCGCGACGAATCCGAAATCCGCGGCCACCGGCGGACCTATATCGGGTCGATGCCGGGCAAGATCATTCAGGCGCTGAAAAAGGCGAAAACGACCAACCCGCTGATCCTGCTGGATGAGATTGACAAGATGGGTCAGGATTTCCGGGGCGATCCGGCGTCGGCGATGCTCGAGGTTCTGGACCCCGAACAGAACAACACGTTCATGGATCACTACCTCGAGGTCGAATACGACCTGTCCAACGTGATGTTCCTGACCACGGCCAACACCTACAATATGCCGGGACCGTTGCTGGACCGGATGGAGATCATCCCGCTGTCGGGCTACACCGAGGACGAAAAGCGCGAGATCGCGCGCCAGCATCTGCTGCCCAAGGTACTGAAGAACCACGGCTTGCGGTCCAAGGAATTCAGCATCGACGACGCGGCGCTGATGGCGATCATCCGCACCTACACCCGCGAGGCGGGGGTGCGGAACCTTGAACGCGAACTGGCCAAGCTTGCGCGCAAGGCAGTAACCCGGATCGTGCGCAAGGATGCGACGGCGATTGCGGTGACGCCTGCCAACCTCGAAGATTTCCTCGGGGTGCCGCGCCATCGTTACGGCCTGGCCGAACAAGAGGATCAGATCGGTGTCGTCACCGGGCTGGCGTGGACATCGGTGGGCGGCGAATTGCTGAGCATCGAGGCCCTGCGCCTGCCGGGCAAGGGCCGGATGAAAACCACTGGGAAACTTGGCGACGTGATGAAGGAAAGCATCGAGGCGGCTAGTTCGTATGTCCGCTCGATCAGTCCGTCGATCGGGGTCAAGCCGACCAAGTTCGACACCATCGACATCCACGTGCACGTCCCTGACGGGGCAACGCCGAAAGACGGGCCAAGTGCGGGCCTTGCGATGGTCACTTCCATCGTCTCGGTGCTGACCCAGATTCCGGTGCGCAAGGATATCGCGATGACCGGCGAAGTCAGCTTGCGCGGCAACGCGATGCCGATCGGCGGCTTGAAGGAAAAGCTGCTGGCGGCCCTGCGTGGCGGGATCAAGACGGTGCTGATCCCGGCGGAAAACGAAAAAGACCTGCCGGAAATCCCCGACAACGTCAAAACCGGGCTGACGATCATTCCGGTGAGCCACGTGTCCGAGGTTCTGAAACTGGCGCTGGTCCGCCAACCTGACCCGATCGAATGGGATCAGGACGCCGAAGACGCCGCCGCCGCCGAACGTGCCCTGGCACGAACCGGCGACGTGGCGGGCGCAACGGCGCACTGACCCGGGGCCAACCCCGAAAGCAGTGAAAGGCGCGGCAGAATTGCTGCGCCTTTCAAACTTCAGCCAGAATTTGACTGTATCAGCTCACCCGGCGCATCTGCAGTCCAAGCATGTCGTAATTCACCGCCATCGTTCCGCCGATACCGAGCCCAACCGCCGCGGGCGTGTGGGTCAGCACATCCTGCGCCATGACGCCCTCCCAGATAACCGAGTCACCGATGTAGCGGAAATGGTAGAGCGGCAGACCATTCGCGGCGGTGCCCACCCGGACGATGTCTGTCTTGAGCCTTGCGTCACTGGCCATGAACCCGGTTCCGTCACCGCCGCCGCTGCTGGATAACGCTGCGGCCAGCACTGCAATCAGGATCAGGGGTACGATCACGCCGGAGCTGGAGGAAGCTTGCTTGGTCTCTTCTACGATCACGGCTGGTGCCATCTGGATCGGCTCAGCCATGCCTCCTGCCAGCGATTGCGTGGCGAAAAGGGCAGCAGTGGATGTGGAAAGGATCAGGTTACGCATGGTTTCCCCCAAAAAGTCATTTAATGGATCAAAGTTTGTGCTTCGGTCCTCAACCTTGTCAACGATTTTGGCGTTGACGCCCATGACAACTGGCGAAAATGCCTGTATCGTTTCAAAAACCGAAACAAAACAGGGCAGATCATGGCAGATCCGACATCCAAGACCCAGACCGCAAAACGTGGCCCCAAGGCACCCGGCGTGGGGCGTGCGCTGCTCATGGTTCCCAAGGCGGCGGTAGTCGTTGCCCCGACCGCCACCATCGTCGCCGGTGCCCAAGCGGTCGAAAGCGGACCGATGGTCAAGAAAAAGGATTTCATCGACCGCGCGGTTGTCCGGTCCGGCGTCAAGAAAAAGGACGCCCGCCCGGCGGTCGAGGCGGCGCTGGCGGTGATGGCCGACGCATTGAAGGCGGGCGAGGAACTGAACCTGCCGCCACTTGGCAAGGTCAAGGTGAACCGGGTCAAAAAGCTGAAAGATGCGACGATGCTGATCGTCAAGATCCGCATCCCGAACGAGGCAGGCAAATCGGCCAGCGCCGATATGGACGATGATGGCGATGCCGCCCCACTTGCAGCGACCGACGACTAGGGCTAAACGGCGCGGGCCGGGTGATTAGCTCAGTGGTAGAGCGCTTCGTTCACATCGAAGATGTCAGGGGTTCAAATCCCTTATCACCCACCAGAACTCATCGCACGCGCCCCTGACCGGGCGCGTGTTTCGTTTCAGGATTGCGCCGCTTGGACCTGCCCGAAATATACCTGATCCGCCACGGTGAAACCGAATGGAACCGCGCCGGACGCTGGCAGGGCGATCTGGATTCGCCCCTGACCGAAACCGGTCGGACGCAGGCGGCTCGGATCGGCGCGGCACTCAAAAACGCTGGCGTCGGCCCTGAGACGCATCGCTTTTACACCAGCCCGATGGGCCGTGCGCGCCGAACGGCCGCCCTGATCCTTGTCGCCTTGGGCCAGTCCGACGCTGCGATGACCGAAGACGCCCGACTGCGCGAAATCTCGGTCGGGGGGTCAACGGACATGATCCGCGCCGCGATCCGCGCCGTCACCGCTGCACGAGGACGCGCACTTCATGGACTATTACGCCGCCGCGCCTGGAGGCGAAAGTTTCGCCGCAATGCAGGCGAGGACGGCGGCATTTCTGGCAACGCTTGACTGACCTTCCGTGATCGTGATCCACGGCATCACCTTGCGGTTCCTGCGACTCGCGGGGCTGGGTCTGGGCAAGGCGGCGTTGGGCGATCCGCTGGGCGCGCAGGGAGCCATCCATCACATGGTCGGCAGGCAGCACCGTGAAATCATCGCCTGACGCTTGCACACCAACGAATGCAGCGCTAAACCGCGCCCGTTGGGTCGTTAGCTCAGTTGGTAGAGCGTTTCGTTTACACCGAAAATGTCGGCGGTTCGAGCCCGTCACGACCCACCATTGCCACCAGTCAGCTTGAACGCGATAATGCCCCGGCGGTCGACCAATTTTGCACCGCAACGGTGCTTGACTGGGGCAGGGCGGCCCCGTAGAAGCCCCCTCACGTTCGGTGAAAACCGGGCGGCAGATGCGCGGTTGTAGCTCAGTTGGTTAGAGTACCGGCCTGTCACGCCGGGGGTCGCGGGTTCGAGCCCCGTCAACCGCGCCATTTGCCCCCTTTTCCGATGCGTCACGCGCGGTTGTAGCTCAGTTGGTTAGAGTACCGGCCTGTCACGCCGGGGGTCGCGGGTTCGAGCCCCGTCAACCGCGCCATTTTGACGAATTGGGTCTCAAGGCGACGTCCGCGTCAAGCCGGTCCGACAGCTCAACCCAGCGTCGCCAAAATCCGCGCCCACGACCGAATGCCCTTGTGGAAACTTTCCATATCGTATTTTTCGTTCGGGCTGTGGATCTGGTCGTCGTCCTTCCCGAACCCCATCAGCAGCGATTCCATTCCAAGGATCGTCTTGAAATAACCCGCAATCGGAATTGATCCGCCGCAGCCCACATAAGACGCTGCCCGCCCCCATTCTTCGGCGAGTGCGGCGCGGGCAGTTTCGAACATCGGGTGGGCAATGTCCATGTGCCCGGCCGGGCTGGCGCCATGCGGAATGAACGCGACCTCGCAATCGGGCGGCAGCATCGCGCGGATGTGGGCGCGGAAGTTTTCGCGGATCGCGTCGGGATCCTGGCTACCGACCAGACGAAAGCTGATCTTGGCGTGGGCCTTTGACGGCAGGACCGTCTTGAACCCATCGCCAGTGTAGCCGCCCCAAATCCCGTTGACCTCGCAGGTCGGCCGCGACCAGATCATTTCCAGCGGCGTGCGGTCCTGTTCTCCGGCGGGCACCGACAGTCCGACGGCACCCAGAAATTTCGCGTGATCAAACGCAAGGTTCTGCCACTGCGCCCGGATGGCATCGGGCAGATCGGTCACACCATCATAGAAATGCGGCACGGTGATCCGGCCCTGATCGTCATGCAACGATGCGATGATCCGCGACAGCACCCGGATCGGATTGATCGCCGCACCGCCGTACATCCCCGAATGCAGATCCTTGTCGGGCCCGGTGATTGTGATTTCTTCGCCCAGCAGGCCGCGCAGCATCGTGACGATGGCGGGAGCCGTCGAATCGAACAGGCCGGTGTCGCAGATCAGCGCCAGATCGCAGGCAAGCTCTGCGGCATTCTCCTTGAGGAACGGGACCAGCGAAGGCGAGCCCGATTCCTCTTCGCCCTCGAAGAAAAGGGTAAAGTTGCCGGGCAGCGTGCCATGCACAGCCTTCCATGCGCGGCAGGCCTCGACAAAGGTCATCAACTGGCCCTTGTCGTCGGACGCACCGCGCCCGCGGATCACCCGGCCCTTTGGCGTGTCCTGAACCTCCGGGTCAAATGGGTCGCGATCCCATAGTGACAGCGGGTCGACCGGTTGCACATCGTAATGGCCGTAAAACAGCATGTGCGGCCCCGGTCCTTTGTGCCGCGCAATCACCATCGGATGCCCCGGCGTCGGGCGTTTGTCGGCAACGAACCCCAGCCCGTCCAGTTCGGCGACCAGCCAGTCGGCGGCGCGGTCGCAGTCGGCCTTGTTGGCCGGATCGGTCGAAATCGATGGGATTCGCAGCAGGTCGAGCAAACGATCGGTCGCGGCGGGCATGTTTTCGTCGATCCGGGCAAGAACGGAGGCGAGACTCATTTTGAAGTCCTTTGATCTGGGTCAAGACCAGACTACGACGAACCGGGGCATTGTCCAGCTACCGCCCCGCGCGGCAACGGCTTGTGCGGGTCTGCTGCTGGGGCGGCAATTTGTAGCGTATTGTCCGCGCCGCCACCGCCCTATATGACCGGACAAGACGACAGAAGGGAAAATCGGTGGATTATATCGCAAATCTCGACGCGGCCATCGACCGGTTGCACGCCGAAGGCCGCTATCGGACGTTTATCGATATCGAACGCCGCAGGGGCCAGTATCCGCACGCCATCTGGCGCCGCCCCGACGGGACCGAGGCGCCGGTGACGGTCTGGTGCGGCAACGATTATCTGGGCATGGGGCAGCATCCCGTGGTTCTGGCCGCGATGCACGACGCGCTTGAGGCGACCGGGGCAGGGTCGGGCGGCACCCGCAACATTTCCGGCACCACGATCTATCACAAGCGGCTCGAGGCGGAACTGGCCGATCTGCATGGCAAAGAGGCAGCCCTGTTGTTCACAAGTGCTTACATTGCCAATGACGCAACATTAAGCACGCTCCCCAAGCTGTTTCCCGGCCTCATCATTTACTCGGATGCTCTGAACCACGCGAGCATGATCGAAGGGGTTCGCCGCAATGGCGGTGCCAAGCGTATCTTCCGCCACAACGACGTTGCACATCTGCGCGAACTGCTCGCCGCCGACGACCCCGATGCGCCGAAACTGATCGCTTTCGAATCGATCTATTCGATGGACGGTGATTTTGCGCCCCTGCGGGCGATCTGCGATCTGGCAGCTGAATTCAACGCTCTGACCTACCTGGACGAGGTGCACGCGGTGGGCATGTATGGCCCGCGCGGCGGCGGCGTCGCCGAACGCGACGGTCTGATGGGCCGGATCGATATCATCAACGGGACCCTGGCCAAGGCCTTTGGCGTGATGGGCGGCTATATCGCCAGTTCTGCAAAAATGGCTGACGCGGTAAGGTCTTATGCGCCGGGGTTCATCTTTACCACCAGCCTGCCGCCGGCTGTTGCTGCGGGGGCTGCGGCTTCGGTCGCGCATTTGAAGAAAGATCAGTCGCTGCGCGATCTGCATCAGGAACGCGCCAGGGTGCTGAAACTGCGGCTCAAGGGGATGGGCCTGCCAATTATCGACCATGGCAGCCACATCGTTCCTGTGATCGTCGGCGACCCCAAGCACACAAAGAAGCTGTCGGACATGCTGCTGGAACAATTCGGCATTTACGCCCAGCCGATCAATTACCCGACCGTTCCGCGCGGCACGGAGCGGCTGCGGTTCACCCCCTCTCCGGTGCATGATTCGGTCGAACTGGACAAGCTGATCAAGGCTATGGATGCGCTCTGGTCGCATTGTGCGCTGAATCGCGCCGAGCTTGCCGGATAGATTTTTTCTGCGGGTGCATGCCGAATTCGTGTATGTTAGGCCGGATTAAGGGCCCTGCAGAAATCGAATCGATTCCGGGGCAGGACTGGGGCACGGAGGCAGTGGGCAGCCGGATGATCGTCAAGGGTTTCAGACGCGACAAGACGCTGGCTGAGGTCGAAACCAAGGGTTTCGACGATTTCCAGATGCGCCTCGGGGATTTGATGCGAGGCGAACGCGCGACCATGGGCAAAAGCCTTTTGGACGTCCAGCGCGAGCTCAAGATCAAGGCCGCCTATATCGCTGCAATCGAAAATGCCGACCCAACCGCATTTGACACACCGGGTTTCATTGCCGGTTATGTGCGTTCTTATGGCCGCTATCTGAATATGGATCCCGATTGGGCTTTCGATACCTTCTGCAAGGAAAGCGGCTTTGCCACTGCGCATGGCATGTCTGCGGCGGCATCGTCAGTCCAGCATGACCGCGAAAAGCGTCTGGCGCGTTCGGCGCAGTCCAGAGACATGTTTGCGGCCCCCGCGACCCCCTTCATCCCCGCCCGCGATGCGTTCCTGACGCGGATCGAGCCGGGTGCGATCGGGTCTGTGTTGGTGCTGGTCGCGTTGATCGGAGGGCTCGGGTTCGGCGGCTGGACTGTCTTGCAAGAGGTTCAGAAGGTGCAATTTGCCCCGGTCGAACAGACCCCGACTGTAATATCGGAAATCGACCCACTGGCGGGATCGACCCTGCCGGCATCGCAGACCGAAACGCCGCGGCAGATCGGCGCATTCGACGCACCCTCGACCGAGGCGCTGGACAGACTCTATCGCCCCGAGGCGCTCGACGTGCCGGTGCTGGTCGCCCGTGACGGCCCGATTTCCACCATCGACCCACGCCTTGGCCGCGGTCAGTCGACCGCACCTGACACCGTCGTTGCCGACGCCGACCCGGCGGTCTCCGTCACACCCGATATTCAAGTCACCGAAACCCCGACACCCGGTCTGCAACTCGTCGCCGTCCGCCCGGCCTGGGTCCGTGTCAAATCGGCCGATGGCACCGTCATCTTCGAGACGATCATGAACGCCGGCGACACCTACGTCGTCCCCGCGACCGAAGAACCGCCAACCCTGCGCATCGGCGAAAGCGGGGCGGTCTATTTCGCCGTCAACGGCACCCATTACGGCCCTGTTGGCCCGAACGGCACGGTCAGTTCCAACGTCGCGTTATCGGCAGATGCGGTTACCGCCACCTATGCCATCGCCGACCTGTCGCGCGATAACGATCTGGCGGCGGTGGTGAATGTGGCCGAGGTGCAGCCGAACCCCTGATCGCCAGGTTGCCGTGCCCCGCCCAAGGCACTAACTAGGGCACGACTGAGATTGTCGCGGGAACCCTTGCATGACCCACAACCCGATCCGCCCTTGGCGCAATATCGACAGGCGCAAATCACGTCAGATCATGGTTGGCCGGGTGCCGGTCGGTGGTGACGCTCCGATTTCGGTGCAGACCATGACCAACACGCTGACGACCGACGTTGCGGCCACCGTCGCGCAAATTCAGGCAGCGGCAGATGCCGGGGCTGATATCGTTCGGGTGTCTGTGCCCGACGAGGCGTCAAGCAAGGCCTTGAAGGACATCGTGCGGGAAAGCCCCGTGCCTTTGGTGGCCGACATCCATTTCCATTATAAGCGCGCGATCGAAGCCGCCGCCGCCGGGGCTGCCTGCCTGCGCATCAACCCCGGTAATATCGGCGATGCCCGCCGTGTCGCCGACGTCATCGCCGCCGCCCGCGATCACGGCTGTTCGATCCGCATCGGGGTCAACGCCGGTTCGCTGGAAAAGCACCTGCTGGACAAATACGGCGAACCTTGCCCCGATGCGATGGTGGAAAGTGGGCTGGATCACATCCGCATCCTGCAAGACCACGATTTTCACGAATTCAAGATCAGCGTCAAAGCCAGCGACGTTTTCATGGCCGCCGCCGCTTATCAGCAACTGGCCGACGCCACCGACGCCCCGATCCATCTGGGCATCACCGAGGCTGGGGGGCTGACCTCGGGCACGATCAAATCGGCCATCGGCATGGGGTCGCTGCTCTGGGCCGGGATCGGCGATACGATCCGGGTCAGCCTGTCCGCCGACCCAGTGCAGGAGGTCAAGGTGGGGTTCGAGATTCTGAAGTCGCTTGGCCTGCGCCATCGGGGCGTCAACATCATTTCCTGCCCGTCCTGTGCGCGGCAGGGTTTCGACGTGATCCGGACGGTCGAGGCGTTGGAAAAGCGGCTTGAACACATCAAAACCCCGATGAGCCTGTCGATCATCGGTTGCGTGGTAAATGGCCCTGGCGAGGCGTTGATGACCGACGTCGGATTCACTGGCGGCGGGGCGGGGTCCGGCATGGTTTATCTCGCCGGGCGGCAAAGCCACAAGCTTTCAAACGAACAGATGGTCGATCACATCGTGGAACAGGTGGAAAAGAAGGCCGCCCAAATCGACGCCCGGATCGAAGCCGCGACGGTCACCTGATCGCAGTTTCCCAGATTTCGAATTCGTCTGCATGCTTGCGGCGCAGATCGCCCTCGATTGCGGGATCCAGCGATAACGCCATCTTGGGCGATATATTGATCTCGGGTAGGATGATCTTTCGGTTCAGACGCTGTTCCAGAAACGTCACGAGCTTGGGCAAACTCTCGTAACGAAACAGATGAGTGATTGCCACGTTGCCGTCTCGATCTTTCAAAAACTTTGCCTGACTGCCCAACGCCGCGTAGGGCGCTGGTTTGCCTTTAAGGTATTCGGCGACGAACTGGTCGAACAACACCCCCTTGGTACTGTTGGGGTGCCCGACCAGATCGTCCCGGCTTCGATAGCGATACCAACTGCTCAGCCGGTCGACCGGATGGCGGATCACTGCCACGGTTTCCATATCGCCCTGCCCCAAACGGCGGAATAGCGGCAACAGAAAACGCTGATAGCGATAGACACTCGCGTGTTTCAGGTCGGTCGGGTCACGCATCACCATCGACGCCGACGGAGCCAGCGCACCTGTGAGCGCGGTCGTCCCGGTCTTGGGAACCGCGAACAAGACCATCTTTTCCTTCCAGAAGACCAGCATTCAGATCTGTCCCATCGCAATTTCTCGTTGTCGCACTGGCGTAAACTATTCCGTAACCTTTCAGATAAATAGATGGGTTCGGTAGATTTAGCTTGAAATGTTCCTTGTTTGATCTCATTGACGATGAGAACACAAGGCGAACAAGAAGCAGCAATTGCCGCCCCGAGGTGGGTGTGGAATAAGGAGACAGGAAACATGGCATTGGCAGAAATCATCGGCATGAACGACAAGAAATCCGCAGAAAAGCAAAAGGCGCTCGACTCTGCGCTGGCCCAGATCGAACGGCAGTTCGGCAAGGGGTCGATCATGCGTCTGGGCGGCGAGAATGCACTTAAGGATATCGAGTCGACCTCGACCGGGTCTTTGGGTCTGGACATCGCGCTTGGCATCGGCGGCATCCCCAAGGGGCGTATCGTCGAGGTTTACGGCCCCGAATCGTCGGGTAAGACGACGCTGACACTGCATTGTCTGGCCGAAGAACAGAAAAAGGGCGGTATCTGCGCCTTTATCGACGCCGAACATGCGCTGGACCCGCAGTATGCGAAAAAATTGGGCGTCAATCTGGACGATTTGCTGATCTCGCAGCCCGACACCGGGGAACAGGCGTTGGAAATCGTCGATACGCTGGTGCGTTCAGGGGCGGTCAGCATGATCGTCGTTGATTCGGTCGCCGCCTTGACCCCCAAGTCCGAGCTTGAGGGCGACATGGGCGATAGCTCGATCGGGGTTCACGCCCGGTTGATGAGCCAGGCGATGCGCAAACTGACCGGATCGATCCATCGGACCAACTGCACCGTCATCTTCATCAACCAGATCCGCATGAAGATCGGCGTGATGTTCGGTTCTCCCGAAACGACGACCGGTGGCAATGCGCTGAAATTCTACTCCTCGGTCCGGCTCGACATCCGCAGGACCGGCGCGCTGAAAGACCGTGACGAGGTTGTCGGCAATGCCACTCGCGTCAAAGTGGTCAAGAACAAGGTGGCGCCGCCTTTCAAGGAGGTCGAATTCGACATCATGTATGGCGAGGGGATTTCCAAGACCGGCGAGTTGCTTGACCTTGGGGTCAAGGCCGGCATCGTGGAAAAGTCCGGCTCATGGTTCAGCTATGGCGACGAACGGATCGGGCAGGGGCGCGAAAACTCCAAGGCATTTCTCAAGGAAAACCCTGCCATCGCACTGGAAATCGAAGACAAGATTCGCGCCTCGCACGGTCTTGATTTCGGCAGCAGCGCGGACGATTTCAAGGAAACCGATGCCGACGACATGATCGAAGGCTGAGGTCTGGTCTAAAACGGACCAAACGGGCCGGGGGCAAAGTTCCCGGCCCATTTTCGTATGCGCTGGACCCCCGCGCGGCGTACGGCTATTTCATCCGGGCTGACCCCAGACCGAAAGCCAAGCCCATGCGCCTTGCCGATATCCGTTCGACATTCCTGAACTACTTCGAGGTCAACGATCACCGCGTCGTCGCGTCCAGCCCGCTGGTGCCGCGCAACGACCCGACGCTGATGTTTACCAATTCGGGGATGGTGCAATTCAAGAACATGTTCACCGGGGTCGAAACCCGCGACTACGTCCGCGCCACGACCGCACAAAAATGTGTGCGCGCTGGCGGCAAGCATAACGACCTCGATAACGTCGGCTATACGGCGCGGCACCATACGTTTTTTGAAATGCTTGGAAATTTCAGCTTTGGCGATTATTTCAAGGAACAGGCGATCGGTTTCGCGTGGGAATTGCTGACCCGCGATTTCGGCCTGAACAAGGATAAATTACTGGTCACGGTCTACCATACTGATGACGAGGCGGCGGCCTTCTGGTCCAAGATCGCGGGCCTGCCGGAATCCCGGATCATCCGCATCGCGACAGACGATAATTTCTGGCGGATGGGTCCGACCGGCCCCTGTGGTCCCTGCACGGAAATATTTTACGACCACGGCGACCACATCCGGGGCGGCCCGCCGGGCAGTGCCGAAGAGGACGGCGACCGATTCATCGAGATCTGGAACAACGTCTTCATGCAGAACGAACAGTTCGCCGATGGTGCGTTAAAACCGCTCGACATGCAGTCGATCGACACCGGCATGGGGCTGGAACGGATCGGCGCGCTCTTGCAAGGCAAGCACGACAACTACGACACCGACCTGATGCGCGCCCTGATCGAGGCATCGGCACACGCCACCAGCACCGACCCGGACGGCCCCGGCAGGATGCACCACCGGGTGATCGCCGACCACCTGCGGGCCACGTCGTTCCTGATCGCCGAAGGCGTGCTGCCCGGCAACGAGGGGCGGGCCTATGTCCTGCGCCGGATCATGCGCCGCGCCATGCGCCACGCCCATATGCTGGGGGCCAAGGACCCGGTGATGTTCAAACTGGTGTCCGAACTGGTGCGCCAGATGGGCGGGGCCTATCCGGAATTAGGGCAAGGTCAGGCGCTGATCACCGAAACCCTGCAGGCCGAAGAAACCCGGTTCAAGACAACGCTGGATCGCGGACTGAAACTGCTGGACGATGAATTGGGCGGGCTGGCCGATGGGGCCGATCTGCCGGGTGCGGCGGCGTTCAAGCTTTACGACACTTACGGTTTTCCATTGGACCTGACGCAAGACGCTTTGCGTGAAAAGGGTCGCGCCGTAGACACCGCCGGGTTCGACACCGCGATGTCGGCACAAAAGGCCAAGGCGCGCGCTGCTTGGGCAGGCACTGGGGAAACCGCTGATGCTGCCGTCTGGTTCGATATCGCCGACCAGCACGGGACGACTGATTTTCTCGGGTTCGATACTGAAGTTGCCGAAGGTCAGGTGCTGGCAATCGTCGGGCCGGATGGAACGATGGAATCTGCGGGCAAGGGGACCAGCGTTCAGATCGTGCTGAACCAGACGCCATTCTACGCTGAATCCGGTGGGCAGGTCGGGGATTCCGGCACGCTGAAAACCCACAGTGGACGCGCCGAAATTACCGATACAAAAAAAATGGCTGGCATTTTTGTTCATTTTGTCAAAGTGTTGGAAGGCGATATCAAGGTTGACGATGGTGCCGAACTGACCGTCGATCACGCCCGACGCGGGCAAATCCGCGCCAACCATTCCGCCACCCACCTGCTGAACGAGGCGCTGCGCAATGCCCTTGGTGCGCATATCGCGCAAAAAGGATCGCTCAACGCGCCCGACCGCCTGCGATTTGATTTCAGTCACAACAAGGCGCTGAGCGCGGATGAACTGAAGCGGATCGAGGCGGAAGTAAACGCGCTGATCCGCCAGAACAGTCCCGTCGACACCCGGATCATGACCCCCGACGACGCCCGCGCGATGGGCGCGCAAGCCCTGTTTGGCGAAAAGTACGGCGACGAGGTGCGCGTTGTGTCGATGGGCCGCGCCGAAGGTTCGGGCAAAGGGGCCGATGCGCAGACCTACAGCCTTGAACTTTGCGGTGGCACCCATGTCAGCCGTCTGGGTGATATTGGCGCGTTCGTCGCCCTTGGTGACGCGGCCAGCAGCGCAGGGGTGCGCCGGATCGAGGCGCTGACCGGACAGGCCGCACTCGACTACCTGCGCGAACAGGATTGGCGGTTGGCGCAGGTGGCTCTGACCCTCAAGGC
>JBBSBK010000035.1:0-31190 GCA_038251315.1 Rhodobacterales bacterium
CGAAGAGCGCTTCAATGCGTGACCGTATCTGAAAACCGCATGGGCCGATCCAGATACACAGAGTTTATGACACTCCCGGTCAAGTTGACGATGGAACGAAGATTGGAGTTGTCCAAAGCCGTATATTTCACCTTAAGGTGAAACCAATTCATCCAGAGGCATCCCATGCGAGTCCTGCCCCCCTTGACCGCATTGCGCGCCTTCGAGGCGGCAGCGCGCAATCTCAGCTTCAAACGTGCGGCGCAGGAACTGCACCTGACCCGGACGGCGATCAGTCATCAAATCCGCTTGCTGGAGACGCATGTCGGTCAGTCCTTGTTTCGCCGCCTGCCGCGCCCAATTGCACTGACCGAGGCGGGGGCCGTCCTATATCCGGGTCTGCGCGAGGGGTTCGACCGAATGACCACAGCCGTGCCGCAGGCGATGAAAGTTAGCCCCGATCCGACTAAACCCTGAGTGCGGCGCGGTTCACTCGTTTCCAACACCGCCGAGTCAATCGATCTGTATTGTCACCTTTGCCCCTTGCTGGTCGCGACCCATGAGGCGGCGCTTCGCCGCCTTCGGCTTTCGCGCCCGACTTTCCCTGCGACAAGGGCGCCCCGCAACCGCAGGTCATATGTGTCCGCTGGAAACAAGTATGTAGAGAATTCTTCGTCAGGCGCCGTCGTGTGGTTCTTCCGGCTCTTCATCCTGATGGCCACCCAGCCCATCCATCGCGAAACCGGCCGTGAAACCGTGCGCCAGCGCGGACAAAAGAATGGTGAAGCCGATCAGCGCCCAGAGCCGCTCCTCATCCAGGAACTCGACCTTTCCCGCTGCATACGCAAGGTAGTAGATCGATCCGACGCCGCGCACCCCGTATATCGCCACGACCCAGCGATCCCGGCCCCGAAGGCTTGACCCCACCAAGGACAACCAGCCCGCCAAAGGACGCACGATCACCAGAAACGCCACCGCGATTGCTGCCAGCGCGAAAGTAAGTTCCTGCAAAAGCATCGGCAGCACCGCCCCGAGCGCAATAAGCAACACGGCAGTCAGCGCATGTTCAATTGCCTCGGTGAAATCGTGCAGGCGACGATGGAAAGCATGATCGGCCTCGACCCGCCGGATCACCAGCCCGGCGACGGCGACCGCGATGAACCCGTAACCCTCCACGAGCTCTGTCGTGCCATAGCACAGCAGAATGCCTGCCAGTGCCACGACGCCGGACGCCGTGTCGGCCAGAACGGCACCGCGGGGCAACTTGAAGAGGATCTGACCCAGGGTCCAGCCCCCGGCTGCACCCATCACCGTGCCGACTGCGATCCGCCAGATGACATCGCGCGCCAGCCACTCGACGAACCAGGCGTTAGGTGCCAGACCCTCGGCGGCCACGAGGAGACCCAAGTAGACGAACGGAAAGGCGAGGCCATCGTTAAGGGCAGCTTCTGTCGTCAGCGCAAAGCGCACCGGATGCTCGCCGCCTTCAAGCGGTGGGCCAACCTGCACGTCTCCCGCCAGCACTGGATCGGTCGGCGCCATCACAGCGCCCAGGAGGATCGCACCCGCGATCGTAAGGCCGGCCATGAAGTGTCCCATCACCGTGATAGCAAGGATGGTCAAGGGCATGGCCACGACCAACAGGCGCACCGTCGGCGCCCAGAGTGCGCGATTAAAAAGGTTGTCGATCCGCAGGCCTGTGGCGAACAAGGCGACGATGACGGTCAATTCGGCCACGATCTCCCAGAGATGCGCGTGCGATCGGGGGTCTGGAACGGCCGGAAGACCGGGCACGAACGCAAATGCTGCCATGCCCAACAGGATCAGCAGGCCCGACGCCGCCGGCTCGCGCCGTGAGACGAACCGCGGCAGCCAGTGGGCAAGGATCACCACACCCCCGACGGCTGCGAGCGCGAAGTGATATCCATCAAGGCTGAAGAAAGTTGTGTCGTTCATCAAAGAGTATCCGTCAACGGAAATGCGTGCGACCATCATGCCGCAGGCATTACCCTAGTTGCGTCGGCCGGCCGCACCAAGGGGTCGCAGAAAGTAGGAAATGCCCATACGAGCTTTATGTGCGGCTGCCGGTGCCGACAGGGATGACTGACTTGGGCTCAAAAGCACCGGGGTGGCTTCATGGACCTGCGGATCAGCCGCTCTGCGGGGGCAATTGCCCGTTCGGGGTGTATTGGTCCACAGCTCCGGGAAGCTCTCGCGTCAGCCGTGCCAGCACCTCGTCCCGAGATAGTCCCGTTTGTTCCGACAGCTCGTCAAGCGTTTCGGATCCTAGGGCCTGCTCGAGGTCGCGAGACGAAACGTCCCTGTTCGGTCCGGTCCCAACCCAGGATGACACGGTCTCGGTATGCCCATTCTGGCGAAAGCGATCGGTCAGTTCCGACAGTCCGCCGCCGAGAAGCTTGTCGATTCCGGATCGCCCTAGAAATCCGTCAAGAAGACCTCCCAGTCCGGACGCCCGGTCCGGACCACGTCCCGAAAGGTCGCTAGGCAGACCTGTGGTGCCGTCGCTGGAAGGGGTCGCCCTCGCGCCGCCACCGGTTGAGAGCATCTCGGAAAGCTTGTCCCGGTTCTGATAGCCTGCCACGGCCAAAAGTCCGAGCAGCGCGGTCATCGATGGAAATCCGCCTCGAGCCATGATGAGTATCCTTTCTGTGACGGGCCTCGTGGCCCTTTTATGGAGCTGTGGTCAGGAATTGCGGCGCCGTGACAGTGCACCCCAGATCAGGAGGACCACGACGGCACCCACGATGGCACCGATCAGGCCCGCGCCTTCACCCGCGCGATACCAGCCTAAAGCCTGTCCGAGCCATGTTGCGACAAACGCGCCGACGACCCCGAGAACGGTAGTCAAAATGAAACCCGAAGGTTCATTATCGCCCGGCGTGACGAACTTGGCGATAAGCCCGGCGATAAATCCGATCAGTATGGTCCAGATGAAGCCCATTTTCCTTGTCCTTCCGATATTCAGTGGGGTGGTTTTATCATTTTCCAGAGGTTTATTGTCGATTTGGCCCGATAGCCTAACTGGTTTGAAGTTAGTTCGTTCCCTAACACGCATTCGGAACATGTTTCATCTGCACATTCTGGTCCTTTTCCCTGTCGGGGACATCGCTCATGGCGGTATAGCACTCGCGAGTTGTCAGGTCGCCAGATCTGCATCCGGACCATCAGTAACGTTTTCCAGCTTGGTCAAACTTTGTCGATCAGGACCGAAGACACGGATATTGCCGGTTGCTCAGCATGAGCGAAAATAACCGTCAGTCAGGAAAGCCACCAAGCACACAGCGGCTGAATGGACGGGTCGTGCGTGCGGACTTCACCGGGTCGAACGCCTGATGCGGCTGAATGCTTTGCGGGCACTGCCCAAACGGCGCGGGAAACCGAAGGATGTTGGTGAACGCTCTGTGATCGCCGCGAACATCCTTGACCGGGATTTCGAGGCGGATCGGCCAAACCAGAAGTGCCCTACCCGCGACCACGCTCGGGCAGATGTGTTCGACTACATCGAGCGTTTCTACAATCCGCGTCGCCGCCATTCAAAACTCAGCTATCTTGGCTCCATGGCGTTCGAGGCCGGCGCTGTGCAGGCTTAACCCGATGTCCACGAAACCGGCAGCAGTTCAAAAGGCGGTATGACACCTAAGCTGACCGTTGTCGTCAGGCGGGGTACAGATACCACCCATGACATCACCCCTCTTTTGGCGAACCGGGTGGTTACGCCACGACGGCGAGGTCGATGAGATGGGCCATGCCCGCAACGGCAGTGCCATGACGAAGCGGCAGGTCAGCTGAATAACCCTGTGCGCGGGCGATCTCGAAGGTTGCCAGATCGGTCAGCGCGCGGGTCCGCTGCGCCTTGTTGGCATTCTCGAGCTTTGCGGCAAGATTCACCGGATTGCCGATCACTGTATATTCGAGCCGTCCGCTTGCGCCGATCACACCCACCGTCAGCGGCCCGGCCGCGACGGCGGCACCAATGCGGAACACGCCGGGCCAGCCGATCCCCGCAATTTCGATCGCGGTGGTATCGAGGGCGGCCACCACGGCCTCGGCGGCGCGCAGCGCGTCGGCGGCATAGGTTTCGCTTGTATGCACCGCGCCAAAGGTGGCCAGTATGCCGTCGCCAAGAAACTTGTCGACACGACCGTCAAACCGCTGAATTTCGGCCAGCGCAGTCTGCTGATAATGTGCCAGCACCTGCATCACGGTCGCCGCAGGTAGGGATTCGGCAATGGGTGTGAAACCGCGCACATCGACGAAAAGCACCGCAGCCTGCCGCGTCTCGCAATGGCCCGAGCCCGGCAATTCAACGCCGTTGGTGATGGAGTTGAAAACCTCGGGCGCGAAAAAGCGGCGAAGATCTTCGGCAGCCGACGACGATCGCGCGGCAATGAAACCCATGAAACGGGCGCGGTAGAGTGCGAGTGACAGGATAAAGGTGACGCCAAGCAGCGTGACGATCTTGTCGATCTCGGCCCCGATCAGGATTGAGTTCGATGTCAGGTATTCGACGAAATTGCGGGTGATATGCATCTCGCCCATGTCAGATTGCAACGCATAAAGCACCATCAGGAACCAGCCGCCTGCCGCAGTCAGCCCCGCCACCAGAACATAACGCGGGTCAAAGCGCAGTGCGCGCAACGCGATGAAAATAAACAGATAGACCATCGTCGGCACCTTCAGTGAAAAGGCGACGGGCTGCGAATACTGGATGTGAAAAGAAAAGATCAGCCCGCAAAGTAACAGGACATCGGTGAAGATCGACAGGATCAGATACCACCACGGCAGCGTGAAGCGGTAGGACAATCCAATCCGCAGGACGGTAAACAGGAAATAGGCAAAAAGCGTGGCCGGCACGAAATTCTGACCCGAGCTGCCCTCAGCCCGTGGCGCCGCGAAATAAAGCGCCGCGAAGGCGACAACGATGGCAAGCTGGACCCAGCCGATCAGTTGCTCGGCGGCATCCTCGCGTCGCGCGATTTCTTGCAGGACCCGCGGCGGCACACCCTCACTGCTGGCCCCGCCGTCGACAAGGAACAAGAACAAGGTTCGGATTCTATGAAGCACAGCGTTCACCAGTTTCGGCCCCCGACCACCAGACCAGTCGACGGCGGCGCATAAAAATCCTAGCCTTGGCTTGGGCTTTACACAATGGCGCGGCTGAACAGCATCGGTGCAGTCACGCGCTTTTGCTGCGCATTTCAGCCAGCAGATCGGGCGCAGCGTTCCATCGGCAGCCCGGATGCTGCGCCGTCTTGGCAAACAGCCCGTCGAGAAATGCCCATGCGGCAGCGTCGTGGACAAGGTGATGGGTAAGCAGCCCGATCGGGCTGATCCCCGATCCAGAGGCCGCGACCAGTTCCCGCACCAGATCCAGCGGTGGGCGGCCTCCGCCGTTGCCGTGCCAGTCGATGATGTCGACGTGGGTGTTCAGGCGCGGCGGCAGGCCCGGCCGGGCCGGGCCGAAGACTGACAGCGCGAGCAGTCCAAGCCCCGGAAGTGCGGGGATCAGGCCGTCGTCGATCCGGTTCCAAGGCGGCACCAGAATGGGGGTCAGACGCGGGCCGTGCAGATCAGAAAGCCTGCCAAGCCCTTGCGCCAGTTCTGCCAGCACGGTCGCGACGGGCCGGTGGCGGCCAAGTTCGCACTTCTTTTCGCCCGCCGCGGCGTGATTCTGGTGCGACCAGCCATGCAGGGCGACCGCAACCTGTCGTTCCCCGTCAAGTCGGCGGGCAAGGGCGGGGCCGGTCGGCTGCGGGATCACGGCGAGCAGGCACGGGATGCCGTGCGCCGCTGTGAGGTGCAGCAGTTGGTCAAGCGCCGGCGTGGGGTCGATTGCATCGTCGTCGCGCAGCCAGAACCGCGCGGTGCGCCCCGTCTGGGCGCGCCGGTCAAGTGCGGCGATAAGCGGGGCGAATGGGTCTGTCACCGACGTGCCTTTAACAGGGGCGCAAGCAGCGCGGCAAGTCGCCGGGCGGCGGCGTCGCTGGAATGTCGGGCGAGGACGCGCGGGCGGCACGCAGCGGCAAGGGCGTCGCGGGCGGGCGCATCGGTCAGAAGATGGCGGATCGCGTCGGCATAGGCGGCGGGATCGTCGGGCGGGGCGAGAAGGCCAGTGAGGCCGTGCTCGACTACTTCGGGCACCCCGGCGGTGCCTGTCGCGACCACGGGCAGCCCAGCCGCCTGCGCCTCGAGATAGGCCAGCCCGTAGGCTTCGCCGCAGCCCGGCCACACAAATAGGGCGGCGCGTGACAGATGCGCCGCGACGGCATCGCGCGGCAGCGTCCCGGTCCAGTCCAGCCGGGGGCAAAGGGTGGCGAACGCGACTGCGACGTCTGGCCGGGCCGGGCCATCGCCGATGATGGTCAACCGCCAAGGCAGCGCGATAAGATGCGCCAGCGCTTGTGCCAGCAGACGATAGCTGGACAGTTTGTCACCCGTCCGCATCATCGCGACACTGACAAGGCGGCCCGGTTCCGGCAGCGAGGCCGCCATGAAGGACGTCGGGTCGATGAAGGGCAAAAGCCGGGCCGTTTTTGCCGCTGGCGCGACCTCGATGATGCCGCGCTGATCTCGCGCGGTGAGGCAGATGTTGAGCGCGGCTTGATCAAGGCCCGCCCGCACCTGCCTTTGGGCGTCCGCCCAGTGGCCGACGTTGCGTCGTCCCGACCACGAGCTTTCGGCGGTGACGTAGGGCACGCCGTATCGGGCGCAGAGTGGGGGGCCGATCAGGTCGGGGGCCTTGTAATAGGGGTGATAGCAGAACCAAAGCGCGGGGGGGCCGTGGCGTTGCCAGTCTGCGGCAAGGCGTGCGACCTCTACCACTGCGTCGGCTGTAATCTGCGCGGCGGTCTGGCCGTCGGCAGGGTCGCGCAAAAAGCTGCGCAGGTACGAGACCACGGCGACGTCCGCCCCGCCACCCCGCAATGCAGCCAGCAATTGCCGGGCCATCAGCCGGTCGCCCGACGGCACCGGGTGGTCCGGCGCTTTGAGCGGCGCGTAAAAGGCGATATGCGGTGTGGCGGCAGACGTCATCGTGTTGCCCGGTTGACTGGCTTGGACAAGGGCGCAACCGCGCACCCTGCACCTCTGTCTGGCATCACGGACCCTTGCTGACAAGGGCCGTGCAGGGTCCCTGCTTGACACCTTGGGCGAAGGCCGCCAACGCTGACCGCGCTGACCCCGCATTGTGGAGCTTTTCGATGCCGACATCGCTATCCCAGAACCTGATGGCGCGGATCGCGGCGCGTGACGCACGGGTCGGCGTGATCGGGCTGGGGTATGTCGGCCTGCCGCTGGCGATGGCCTGTGCGCGGGCCGGATTCCAGGTGATGGGCTTTGACATCGACCCCGCCAAGATCACCAAGGTCGCGGCGCGCGAAAGCTATATCGAGGCGGTGCCCGATGACGTGCTGCGCGCGGAATGCGACGCGGGCCGTTTTGTCGCGACCTGCAATTTCGCCTTGTTGGCCGACTGTGACCTGATCGTGATTTGCGTGCCCACGCCCCTGTCGCGCCACCGCGAACCCGATCTGTCGTTCATCGAAAAGACCTCTGCGCAGATCGCGGCAACCCTGCGCCCCGGCCAACTTGTCGTTCTGGAATCAACGACCTATCCGGGCACGACGGACGAGGTCGTGCGCCCGATCCTCGAGGCCGGGGGGCTGGTCGCAGGGCAGGATTTCTGGCTTGGCTATTCGCCCGAACGCGAGGATCCCGGCAACCGCGATTTCCACACCTCGACCATCCCCAAGGTGGTCGGGGCCGACGGGCCCGAAGCGGGGGCCCTGATGGAGGCCTTCTATGGCGCGGTGGTGGAGCGGGTGGTGCCAGTGTCGTCAGCCGCGACGGCCGAGGCCGTGAAGCTGACCGAGAACATCTTTCGCGCCGTCAACATTGCGCTCGTGAACGAACTCAAGGTCGTCTACGAGGCGATGGGCATCGACATCTGGGAGGTAGTGGACGCCGCCCGCACAAAGCCCTTCGGTTTCATGCCGTTCTATCCCGGCCCCGGTCTGGGCGGCCACTGCATCCCGATCGATCCGTTCTACCTGACGTGGAAATCGCGCGAATATGACGAGCCGACACGGTTCATCGAACTGGCGGGTGAAATCAATTCAGGCATGCCGCGCCGGGTGATCCGCCGACTGGCCGAAACGCTGGACCGGCAGGCGGGCAAGGGGCTGAGCCGCTCAAGGGTGCTGGTGATGGGGCTGGCCTACAAGAAGAACGTGCCTGACATCCGCGAAAGCCCGTCGCTCAAGCTGATCGAACTGATTGAAGAAGCGGGCGGGCAGGCGGATTATCACGACCCCCATGTGGCGCAGATCCCCAGAACACGCGAATACGCGCATCTTGCCGGCCGCGCCTCGGCGCCCTGGGCAGAGGAGGCGGTGCGCGGCTACGATGCTGTGCTGATATCGACCGATCACGATGCCTTTGACTATGCGGCGTTGGGCCAGTGGGCCGCGCTGATCGTCGATACCCGCAACGCAATGGCACGGCACGGCATCGTGGCGCCGCATGTCGTCAAGGCATGAGCCGGTTGGACAGTTTCATCCGCCGGCTGACCGCGCAGCGCGATGCCATCAATCACGTCGCCGATCTTGCGGACCTGCCGCCAGTGGGTGCCGTGCTTGAGATCGGTCTGGGCAACGGGCGCACATTTTCGCATCTGCGTGAGCGCTTTGCCGGGCGGCGGATCGTGGCCTTTGACCGGCTGATGGGGGCACATCAATCCAGCGTGCCGGATGACGGAAACCTCGTTCTGGGCGAAATCGCCGAGACGGCGCGCGGTTTCGTCGGGCAGGGGGCGGCGCTGGTCCATGCCGATATCGGCACCGGCTATGATGATGCTGACGCGCTGACGCTGCTATGGTTGCCGGGTCTAATGGTCGGGTTGCTCGCGCCGGGCGGCTTTGCCCTGTCGGGGCTGCCGCTGGCGGCGCAGGGCCTGGAGCCTGTGGCGCTACCTCCAACGGTGCCGGTCGAACGCTATTTCCTGTACCGGCGGCGCGCTGGCGCATGATCTATCTGCTGCGGCACGGGCAGACCGAATTCAACGCAGCCGGGCGGTATCAGGGCCGTCTGGATTCGCCGCTGACGCCGCGCGGTTTGGCACAGGCGCAGCAGATGGGCGCGGCCCTCGCCGCGCTCGTCGAACCCGCCGGGGTGGTGTTCATGGCCAGCCCGCTCGGCCGCGCGCTGCGCACAGCCCAGATCGTGGGCGCGTCCTTGGGTCGGTCTGTCACGACAGATCCCCGACTGATCGAGGTTGGTCTGGGCGAGTGGGAGGGGCGGACAGCGGCAGAGATCGACACAGGTTGGCCGGGCCAGCGCGATGCCTTCCCGCGCAACGAATGGGTTTTTCACGCGCCGGGCGGCGAAAGCTATGACAGCGTCGCCACGCGCATCGGTGATGTGCTGACCGGGATCGCGGCGGATCCCGAGCGCGTCCGGGTGATCGTCACCCATGCCTTCACGGGTCGCGTCCTGCGCGGGCTGTTCGCCGGGCTGCCACGGCACCGGGCTGTGCGGCTGGAGATCCCGCAGGACGCGGTCCTGCGTCTGGACGCGGGGGGCAGCATCGTGCGTATCCCTGTCGCACCGGTGTCGTGACAAACCGGTAATTTGAACGCCACAGGAATGGAATAGACTTGTTCGCGGCATTGGGTAGTATCCAGCCAACCAAGGCCCGGGCAAGCCCTGACGCCCATGATCTAGACCAAGTGGATGAATAACCGAATGGTGTCGGGCACAGACCTGCTGCGGATCGAGGGGTTGAATGTCGCTTTTCCCCTCATGCGCGGCATCATCCGGGCGATCAACGACGTCTCGTTGCGCATCCTGCCGGGCAAGGTCACGGCTTTGGTCGGGGAAAGCGGTTCCGGCAAATCGGTATTGGGACAGACGGTCATGGGGTTGCAGAGCCCCTATGCCAAAGTCGGCGGCCGGATATTGTTCACCGATCCGGCCGGTGATGGCGTAGCCGTAGACCTGCTGACGCTGCCGCGCGACGGACTGAAGATCCGGGCGATCCGCGGCAAGCGCATCAGCCAGATATTTCAAGAGCCAATGACCTCGTTTTCACCATTGCACACGATCGGTGACCAGATTTCCGAGGTGTTGACGATCCACGGTCTTGGCACGCCCGCCTCGCGGTTGACCGATACCGAAGAGATGCTGGCGTTGGTCGGCTTTCGTGACCCGCGACGCATCTTTCACAAGTATCCGTTCGAGATGTCTGGTGGGATGCGGCAGCGGGCGATGATCGCGATGGCGCTGATCTGCCGCCCGGCCCTGTTGATCGCGGACGAACCGACGACCGCGCTGGACGTGACGATTCAGGCGCAGATCATGAAGCTGTTGCGCGACCTTCAGGCCGAACTGGGGATGGCGGTGCTGCTCATCACCCATGATCTGGGCGTGGTTGCGAACATGGCTGACGAGGTCGTCGTCGTCTATCAGGGCCAAGTGATGGAAAGCGGCCCGGTTGAACCGATCTTTGACAAGCCGGAACACCCGTATCTGAAGGGTCTGATGGCCGCGATCCCACGGTTCGACATGGCGCCGGGCGAGCGTCTGCGCCCGCTGCGCGAGATCCGGACGGCGGGCGGCGGGGCACTGCATACCTTGGCCGGCACCGTGCGCGCGGCAGTCCCGGCGATGGACCGTTCTGACGTCCTGTTGTCGGTGCGCGGGCTGCGTAAAACCTTTGCTGGCCGCAAGACCGGCGGCTGGCTGCAAGCGGCCCCCGTCGTGGCACCCGCCGTCGACGATGTCAGTTTTGACATCCGACGCGGCGAATGCCTTGGCCTTGTCGGGGAAAGCGGCTGCGGCAAAACCACGATCAGCAAGATGCTGATGCGCGCGGTCGCCCCGGATGCAGGCGACGTGATCTATGACGACGGCGGCGGACCCATTGACGTGATTAATGCCCGCGGTGCGAAATCGCAACTTTTGCGCCGAAAGATGCAGATGATCTTTCAGGATCCGGTGTCGTCGCTGTCGCCGCGCATGACGGTGCGCAACATCATCGCCGAACCGCTTGAGATTCATGGTCTGGGGGATAGCGCAACGCGGACCGATGCGGTGCGCAGCTTGCTGACGGCGGTGGGGCTGGACCATAACGCGCTGCAGCGTTATCCGCACAGCTTTTCCGGCGGGCAGCGGCAGCGCATCGGCATCGCCCGCGCGCTGGCGCTGCGGCCGGAGCTGGTCGTCTGTGACGAGCCGGTTTCGGCGCTGGATGTATCGGTGCAGGCCCAGGTCCTGAACCTTCTGAAGGATTTGCAGAAGGACATGGGGCTGACCTATCTTTTCATTTCGCACAACCTCGCCGTCGTGAATTACATGGCCGACCGCGTTGCCGTGATGTGGGCCGGGCAGATCGTCGAGATGGCGCCGGTCGCGGTGCTGATGCAGGCGCCGGTGCATCCCTATACGCGGGCGCTGCTGGCTGCGGTGCCCTATCCGGACCTGTCCCGGCCGCTGGATTTCGCGACCGCCGCGCTGTCGAGCGATGTGGCCCGCGAAAGCTGGGCCCCGGCATTCCGCATGGGGGCCGGGCACGAACCGATGGCCCCGGCCGATCTTGGAAACGGACATTTTGTGCTGGCTCAGCGCAATGTCGATGCAAGGGAACTCGTCCAATGATCACCCGCCGCCGAACCATGGCCCTGATGGGGGCTTCGCTTGCGACCGGCCTTGGTCATGCAGTTCACGCCGATACGGACTATTTCGCAGCACGGGTCGCCAGTGGCGAATTGCCCGACATGGCCGCCCGCTTGCCCGTCAATCCGCGCGTCGTCAACCTGGCCGCGATGGGGCGCGAACCCGGCCAGTCGGGCGGCACCATCCGCACGCTGATCGGTGGACAGCGCGATATCCGCTACATGCCGATCAACGGATATGCCCGGCTTGTCGGCTATGACATGGCGCTGAACCTGCAAGCTGACATTCTGGCCAGTTTTGAAGTGGTCGAGGGCCGGATCTATACCCTGCATCTGCGCGAAGGCCATCGCTGGTCAGACGGCAACCCGTTCACCGCCGAAGACTTTCGCTTTTTCTGGGAAGACATTGCGACGAACACGGACTTCTACCCCGATGGGCCGCCGACCGACTATATCGTCGGCGGCAAGCCCCCGACGTTCGAACTGATTGACCCGCTGACGGTCCGCTTTTCATGGGACAGCCCAAGCCCCGAGTTCCTGCCCAAATTGGCGGCGCCGGTCGGCCTGCGCCTGATGGTCCCGTCGACCTACCTCAAGCCGTTCCATCCCAAATACGGCGACGCGGATGCGATTGCAGCGGCAGTGGTGGCGCAGAAGGTCGACGACTGGATCGCCCTGTTGCAAAAGCTGGCCCGGTCCAACCGGCCGGAAAACCCCGATCTGCCGTCGCTTGAACCCTGGGTGCCGCGCACATCCCCGCCCGCCGAACAGTTCGTGTTCGAACGCAATCCCTACTTCCACCGGGTGGACGAAAACGGCGTGCAGCTTCCCTATATCGATCGCTACGTGATGAACGTCAGCACGGCCGACCTCATTCCGGCCAAGACAGCGACTGGTGAGAGCGACCTGCAATTTGTCGGACTGGACTTTACCGATTTCACCCTTCTCAAGCAGGCCGAAGATATCCATCCGGTGCGGGTGGCGCTGTGGAAGCGGATCCAGGGGTCGCGGGTGGCCCTGATCCCCAACCTCAACTGCGCCGACGATGGGTGGCGCAGCGTGATGCAGGATGTGCGGGTGCGCCGCGCGATGTCGCTGGCCGTGGACCGCGACGAAATCAACGCAGCGCTGTTCTACGGCTTGGCCGTGCCCAGTGCGAATACGCTGTTGCCCGAAAGCCCGCTGTTCAAACCGGAGTATGCTGCCGCCTATTCCAGCTACGACCCCGACACGGCGAACCGGCTGCTGGACGAGGCCGGGCTGGACAAGCGCGACGCCGCCGGGCTGCGCCTGCTGCCGGACGGGCGGCCCACCAACATCATCGTGGAATCCTCGGGCGAAAGCACGCTCGAGACGGATGTGCTGGAACTGATCCGCGACCACTTCCGGCGCATCGGCCTTGCGATCTTTCCGCGCAGTTCCGAGCGGGACGTCTTTCGCAGCCGGGCGTTGGGTGGCCAGATCGTGATGTCGGTGTTCAACGGGCTCGACAATGCTGTCGCGACGGCCGACATGTCGCCCTCTGAATTGGCGCCCACCATCGACGATCAGTTGCAGTGGCCGCTGTGGGGCAGCTATTTTCTGTCGAACGGGACGCAAGGCAAGGCGCCCGATCTGCCGCAGGTCCAGCGGCTGGTGGACCTGTTCTATGCATGGCAAACCAGCGCGTCGACCGAAGCACGCACCGCCATCTGGACCGAGATGCTGGAGATCAACGCCGACCAGATGTACACTATCGGCACGGTCAACGGGTCGTTGCAGCCGGTGGTGGCGGCAAACTGGCTGCGCAACCTGCCCGATGACGGGCTGATCGGCTACGATCCGACCAGTTATCTTGGCATTTATCTGCCTGACACCTTCTGGAAGGACGCTGCCTCATGAATTTGTGGCGGTATGTCATTTGGCGCGTGCTGACGATGGTGCCGACCCTTGTCCTGATTTCGGCGTTGGTATTCGTCATCATCGAACTGCCGCCCGGCGACTATTTCGAAAGCTATCTGGCAGAACTCAAGGCACTTGGCGAGACCGCCGATCTGGCCGAGATCGAGCAATTGCGCACCCGCTACCACTTTGATGAGCCGATGCCGGTGCGTTATCTCTATTGGGTCGGCGGCATGCTGCACGGCGACTTCGGCTATTCCTTTGAATACCGTCTGCCGGTGTCGGACGTCGTGGGGGACCGGCTGTGGCTGACGGTGATGTTGTCCTTCGTCACCATCGTCTTTACGTGGGTCATCGCCTTTCCGATCGGCATCTATTCGGCGACGCATCAGTATAGCTGGGGCGATTACGGCCTTACCCTTGTCGGGATGATCGGCATTTCGGTGCCGAATTTCGTGCTGGCGATCGTGTTGATGTATTTCGCCAACATCTGGTTCGGAACCTCGATCGGCAATCTGATGGATCAGAAATTCCTGGGCCAGCCGATGAGCTGGGACAAGTTCACGTCGATTCTGGATCATCTGTGGATCCCGGTCATCATCATCGGCTCGGCAGGCACGGCGGGAATGATCCGACGGCTGCGGGCGAACCTGCTGGACGAGTTGCGAAAGCAATATGTCGTCACGGCGCGGGCCAAGGGGATGAAGTCGGTGCCACTCTTGTTGAAATACCCGTTGCGGATGTCGCTGAACTTCTTTGTATCCGACATCGGCTCGATTCTGCCGTCGATCATTTCGGGGGCCGAGGTCGTGGCCATCGTTCTGTCGCTTGAAACAACCGGGCCGATGCTGATCAAGGCGTTGCAAAGTCAGGACATGTATCTGGCGGGGTCGTTCCTGATGTTTCTCGCCTTTCTGACCGTGATCGGGATGCTGGTCTCGGACATCGCGCTTGCCTTCCTTGACCCGCGCATCCGGCTTGGCGGGGACAGCACAAAATGATTTCGCCGCTGCCCGGTCCCGGTGATCCGATGACGCATTACGTCTCGACCGCACCCTTCGATCCCAATTCGATGGCGCAGCACGTCGAGCAGCAAAGTGCCAACATGACCACGTCGCAATGGCGGTTGATGTGGTGGAAGTTCAAGCGGCACAGGCTTGCCGTGGTATCGCTGGTTTTTCTGATCGTCATGTATGTATCGATCATCATCGCCGAATTGTTGGCCCCCTATGCGCTGGAAAGCCGCAATTTGAATGCGATCTACGCGCCGCCGCAGCAGGTACACCTGTTCGACGAGGGCCAGTTTGTCGGCCCCTTCGTTTATGGCCGTAACATGACGCTTGATCTCAAGACGTTGCAGCGGATCTATGTTGACGACCCGGCCGAGGTGAACAAGCTGCGGTTTTTCTGCCGTGGCGACACCTATTTGTTCTGGGGTCTGGTCGCGGCCGATTGGCATCTGGTCTGTCCAGCCAAGGGCGAAGACCTGTTTCTGCTCGGCACTGACCGGCTGGGGCGCGACGTGCTGTCGCGCATCATCTATGGCGCGCGGATATCTCTCACCATCGGACTGTTCGGCGTCGCGGTCAGTTTTGTCCTTGGCATCATTGTCGGCGGGTTGGCGGGGTATCATGGCGGCTGGATCGACATTGCGCTGACCCGGGTGACCGAAGTTCTCCAATCCATCCCCAGCATTCCGCTTTGGTTGGCGCTGGCAGCAGTGATCCCGATCACCTGGAGTCCGCTTCTGGTCTATCTCGGGATCACGCTTATTCTGGGGCTGCTCGACTGGACCGGGCTGGCCCGTGCGGTCCGCTCCAAACTCTTTTCGCTGCGCGAAGAAGATTATGTGACCGCCGCTCAGGTGATGGGTGCAGGAAGCGCACGGATCATCGGGCGTCACCTCATTCCCGGCTTCATGTCGCATCTCATCGCGAGTGCTGCGCTGACCGTGCCGGGGATGATCCTCGGCGAAACCGCGCTCAGTTTTCTGGGACTTGGACTGCGTCCGCCCATCACCAGCTGGGGCATCCTTCTGGCTGAGGCCCGCAGCGTAAACATAATTGCCATCTACCCTTGGCTCCTTTACCCGATCGTTCCGGTCGTTCTCATCATTCTTGCGTTCAACTTTCTGGGTGACGGGTTGCGCGATGCAGCAGATCCGTACCAGTAGGTGGGATGATGCAGGAAGCGCCGTCAGTTAAAATCAGAGCCATCAGGAAAGCTGGCCGAAAGGCAGGAAAATGAAATTGCGTTTGGATAATGCGCGCGTGCTGATGTACAGTCATGACACCTTTGGACTGGGGCATCTGCGGCGCTGCCGCGCGATCGCTCATTCCCTGGTCGAGGATTTCCGGGGCCTCACCGTGCTTATCATCTCGGGGGCCAGTATCGCCGGCAACTTCGATTTTCGCGCCCGGGTCGACTTCGTCAAGATCCCCAGCGTGATCAAGCGGCGCAATGGCGAATATACCTCGCTTGCCAGCCATATCGACCTCAAGGACACGCTGCTGATGCGCCGCTCGATCATCCGGCACACCGCAGAGACGTTCAAACCCGACATCCTGATCACCGACAAGGAGCCGATGGGGCTGCACGGCGAGATGGAAGAGACGCTGGATTATCTGCTGACGCAGCGCACGCATCTGGTGCTGGGCTTGCGCGAGGTGATGGACGCGCCGCATCTGCTGGACACCGAATGGAAGCGCAACGACGTGATGACCAAGATCGAGAAATACTACGATCAGATCTGGGTTTACGGACCGCCAGATTTCTACGATCCGCTTGCCGGGCTCGACGTGCCGCAGCCAGTGCGCGACATGATGCGTTTCGCGGGGTTCCTGAAACGCAGCGCGGACCATACCGAGCTGATGATGCACAAGCCCAGGGGCGACTATATCCTGATCACTACCGGCGGTGGCGGCGATGGTGCCGATCTGGTCACCGATGTCCTGGCCGCCTATCGCGCCGACCCGACCCTTCCGCACAAGGCACTGGTCGTTCTGGGCCCCTATATGCCCGCCGAGCAAAGCCAAAAGCTGATGCGGGAGGCCGCCGACATTCCGCAAGTCGAAATGATCGGCTTTGACAGTCGGCTGGAAGAACTGATGGCTGGCGCGCGGGCCGTTGTCGCGATGGGCGGCTACAACACCTTTTGCGAAATCCTGTCGTTCGACAAGCCCGCGCTGATCGTGCCACGGGTCGAACCGCGCGAAGAGCAACTGATCCGCGCCCGCCGTGCGGCGGATCTGGGCCTGATCAAGATGCTGCTGCCCGAGCAGGCACGCGATCCGCTGTTGCTGGCGGCGACGCTGCGGGCGCTGCCCGACGGTGACCCGCCATCCCGTTCGGGCGAGTTGCAGAACATGGAAGGGCTTGAAACCATTTCGGCCATGATGGCCGATCTGCTGGAGTTGCGCGGCAACGGCCGGGTTGAAAAGGTCGGCATGTGATTAAAGTCACCGCTGATCTGAAACGGCTGGTGGTGATCCTGAAAGGGTATCCGCGACTGTCCGAGACATTCATCGCGCAGGAACTGCGGGGACTGGAACAGGCGGGATTTGCGCTGACGCTGGTGTCCATGCGTCGTCCGACCGATAAAAAACGCCATCCGGTCCATGACGAGATCGTGGCTCCGGTCGTCTATCTGCCCGAATACCTGCATGAGGCGCCTTGGCGAGTCCTGCGGGGAGTGGCGCGGGCGTCGCGGTTGCCCGGCTTTGCCGGGGGGCTGCGACAATTCCTGCGTGATCTGCGCCACGATTTCAGCCGCAACCGCCTGCGCCGGTTCGGGCAGGCGGCGGTGCTGGCCGCCGAATTCCCGCCGGGCGGACAGTGGATCTATGCCCATTTCCTGCACACCCCCGCCTCGGTCGCCGGATATGCCGCCCGGATGACTGGGGTGCCGTGGTCTGGGTCGGCGCATGCAAAGGATATCTGGACCACCGACCGGCGCGAATTGACGCAGAAATTGGGCGACGCCCGCTGGACCGTGACCTGCACGGCGGGCGGGGCGGACTATCTGCGCAGCCTCGCCTCTGACCCGGCCCGGGTGCATCTGAGCTATCACGGCCTGAACCTTGACCGTTTTCCGGCCTTCACCGCCCAGCGTCCGCCGCGTGACGGGCAGGGCACGCCGGTGACGGTACTGAGCGTCGGGCGGGCGGTGCCGAAAAAAGGTTACGACATCCTGCTTGCTGCCCTTGCAGCGCTGCCCGTCGATCTGTCCTGGCGGTTTGTCCATATCGGCGCGGGGGGCGAACAGACGGCGCTAAAGGCGCTCGCGGCCAAGCTGGGGATTACCGCGCGTTGCGATTGGCGCGGCGCGATGGATCAACCGGAGGTGCTGAACGCCTATCGCGCCGCCGATCTGTTCGCTTTGGCCTGTCGGATCACCGACGACGGCGACCGCGACGGCCTGCCGAATGTGCTGGTCGAGGCGGCGAGCCAGCGGCTTGCCGTGGTCAGCACCGCGATTTCGGCGATACCCGAGCTGTTTACTGATGGGGTCTCGGGGCTTCTGGTCCCGCCCGAAGATGTGGCGGCGCTGTCCGTGGCGCTGGAACGTGCGATCCGCGATCCGGGGCTGCGCGATCGGCTGGCGGGCGTGGCCGAGGCGCGGGTGCGGGCCGAATTCGACTATCACCGTAGCATCGGCCAGTTAAAGGCCTTGTTTCATGCCGGCTGGGCCCAGACATGACGCGGGTGTTGTTCTATGTGCAGCATCTGCTGGGGATCGGGCATCTGGCGCGGGCGAGCCGGATCGCAGCGGCGCTGGCGCAAGCCGGGGCCGAGGTGACGATGGTTACCGGCGGGCTGCCGGTGGCGGGCTTTCCCGGCCCCGGGCTGCGCCATGTCGCGCTGCCGCCGGTCGCGACGGCAGAGGGATTTGCGGGGCTGGTCGATGCTACGGGACGTCCCGTCGATGCGGCCTTCAGGGCGGCCCGGCGCGACCGGCTGCTGGGCCTTTACCACGATTTGCGGCCCGATGTGGTGATCACCGAGGCATTTCCGTTCGGGCGGCGGCAGGTCCGGTTTGAACTGGAGCCGCTGATGGACGCGATCGCGGCCAGCAGGCCGCGTCCGATCCTTTGTGCGTCGATCCGGGATATCCTGCAAGAGCGGGCCAAGCCGGGGCGGGACGCCGAGACGGTGGCCACGGTGAAGCAGCACTACGACCGGGTGTTGGTGCATGGCGATCCGACATTCGTGCGGCTGGAGGAAACCTTTCCGCCGGCAGCCGAGATCCTTGACCGAGTCGTCTATACCGGGATGGTGGCAGCCCCGGTGCCTGCGCCCTCGGCCGATCGGTTCGATGTCGTGGTCTCGGCTGGCGGCGGGGCGGTCGGGGCTGCGCTGATCGGCGCGGCGCGAGAGGCAGCGACGCTGCTGCCGGAACTTGCGCGCTGGTGCCTGATCGCTGGGCCAAACCTGCCACAGCCCGATTTCGACCGGTTGTCCAAAGGGCTGCGACCGGGGGTAGAACTGGTGCGGTTCCGGCCGGATTTCGCGGCGCTGCTGGGATCGGCGGGGCTGTCTGTGTCGCAGGCGGGCTACAATACGGTCTGCGACATCCTCGGGGCGGGATGCCGGTCGCTGCTGGTGCCTTTTGCCAGCGACGGCGAGACCGAACAGACCGCCCGCGCCGAACGGCTGGAACGGCTGGGGCGGGTGACGGTGCTGGCCGAGGAGGCGATCGGGTGGCAAAGCATGGCGGCGGCAATCCGGCGGGTGCTGGCGCAGCCGATCAACGCCGCAGCGGCGCATCTGCGGGTGGACGGCGCGGCGCGGACGGCGGACATTGTGCTGTCACTGGCCGCGAACGGCGGCGCGCATCTGACATGACCCAGCGCGCTGCCCCGGACCAAGCCGCGTCGGGTCTTGGCCTGAACCATGTGACGATCAGACCGACACGACCTGGAAATCGCGCCCACAAAATGCGCCCGGAAATGCGACCTGGGCGTGCCTTTCGATCTCGTCAAGCTGCGTGTCCGTGCGCCACAACGCATGGTGGACAAAGCCGACTCGTCTCACCCCGGCCGCCCTAGCCAACCGGATCCCCTGCTGCCAGGTCGAATGGCCGTGGTTCGCGAATATCGCCATCTCGTCGTCATCGAAGGTGGCGTCGTAAAGGAACACATCCACCCCGTCGATCAGATCGAGGATATTGCGGTCAAGCGTTCCAGGCCGATGTTCGGTGTCGGTGATGATTGCCATGGCGCGGCCGTCAAATTCGATCCGGTAGCCGATACTCTGGCCCGGATGGTTCAGCATCCCGGTGCGCAGAGTGACGCCAGGCTTGGGTGTCATCACGTCACCGGAGGCGAAATCCGAGTAGGTCAGGTTGGCAAGAGTCATCTCGGGCCCAATCGGAAAGTAGGGTGGTTGCATGAATTCTGTGACCAACGCCTTGGTGGTCGTCTTCCCGTGCATATGGCCCGACGCGATATGCAGTCTGGCCTCTGCGTCATAGAGTGGCCGAAAAAACGGAAGCCCCATGATGTGGTCGTAGTGGCAATGGCTGAAGAAGAGCGTGAAGTCCTTGACGCCGCGCTCGCACAACTCCATCCCGGCTGGATTGAACCCGGTGCCGGCGTCGAAAAAAAGCCTCTTGTCGCCAACGCGCACCTCAAAGCAGATCGTGTTGCCACCGTAGGCCTGGAACTGTGCTCCTGACACGGGCAGGCTGCCACGTGTCCCCCAAAGCTTGACCTCGAACCGCGGCCTGGTCATGAAGCCGGCCATCTGCGATTGCGGACAGGACGCATGGCCAAGTCGGATCCGGCATCCGGGACATGGCGAGACGGCGCTGGCCGGTCAGCGGTCATTTTGCGCGGTTCGTTCTGGAGATGCAGACGGTCAGACAAACGAATTCCGCCACGTCTACTGCATACCACAGCGGAGTTTGCCGCGCGCTTCACTGAGGTCGGCGGTCGTCGTGCTGAGCCTGTCGGCTAGAACGCGGACAACTTCGATCGTCATTTCGGGAAAGTCCGACAGCAGTTTGACGAAGTTCTCCTTGCTGATGCGCAGGGCCTCCATATTTCCCACGGCCCTGACCGTTGCACTGCGCGCTACGTCGCAGAGTATCGCGATCTCGCCGACGATGGAGTTCTTCTCGGCCTCGGCGATCTTGATTTCGCCCGTCGGACTGTCGACGAGAATGTCGACCTTGCCGGACAGGATCACAAATGCAGCATCCCCGGCGTCGCCCTGTCGGAACAGCGCCTCGCCGCCGCGATAGAGGACACGCTCGGACGTGAAGGCGAGCAGCTTCAGCTTGGCCGGGGAGACGCCTGCAAAAAGAGGCACCTGTCTGAGCATCTTGACTTCATCGTTGAGCAACAATGTCTAACCTCTTTGATGACCGGCCACGCGGGTCGGTGCGCCAACGCAATTATGCCGTGATCAGTTCCTTGAAGATACCGTTCTTTTGTACCAGATCGTCGTGACTGCCTTCTTCGACCAGGGCGCGGCCGTGGAACACGGCGATGCGGTCGAACAACGGCGACAGTGACGGCGACTGCAGAACCCAAAGCACCGCCGCCGCGCTATCGCGCGTCTGCAGCCAGTCCAGCGACTTCTGGACCACGGTCGCTTGCGTGCGCAGGTCGAGCGCCGAAAGCGGCCGGTTGAAGATGTAGTAATCCGAGCGCCGCAGCAGTGCCCGCGCAAGGCCGAGCTTTTGTCGTTGCGCCGCCGACAGCCGCTTTCCCCCCGGGCCGAGTTGAAAATCGAGCCCGACCGTCAGCACGGTTTCGTAAATCCCCAGCGGTTTGAGCAACCGCCCCACCGCAGCATAGATGCGGTCATTCCCGTCGCGGTATTTCTGGCTGATCCGACCGAACAGCATGTTGTCAAGCAGGCTGGACGATGCGATGTAGTGATCGGGGTCATAAATATCAAAGCCGTCTTTCAGCGCCTTTGGCAGGCCGCTGTGAAAGTCCTGCCGGAATTGCACGATTGCAGACATGAGCGCATCGGTCATCAGGCCAAAGCGATATCGCGGCTCGACATAGTCAAAGCTCAGCCGGATAACGCTGTCACGTTCCTCTGTGCTAAGCGGCACCGCCCCAATCTCGATCTTTTGCAAAAGCGCCTGATAGGTCGGGATATTCGCAAACGACATGAAGCTGAGTTGATGAAAGAAGGGGTGATCGGGGGGCAGGTCGGCGAAGAGTTCGATCGCGGTGCGGGCGACTTCGACCCCCATTTCGAAAAGCTGTCGTTCGATGCCCCCGGTCTTGAGCACCGAGCGAAAGTAGGGGTTCCGCCCGATCAGCGCAGGGGAAAGTTCGGGCGTGCGGGCGGTGCCGAACAGCAGGTTCTCGATCACCGTCGCCTCGCGGTTGTAAGTGCCCGGCTCGAAGGGCACGATCAGGCCATCCAGATCCTCTTTTGTCAGGTCCTCGCGCAGGATCTGGCGCATGGCGACAATGCGTTCGGCGATGTCGGGGAAACGGATCACGTCGATGGTGGAGCGCAGCGCGAAATCGAGGATGTCGCGGCTGAGCTCGACCGTGTCAAAAACCGAGAGGACCGATGTCATGAGGCCGGCGGGTGCGTCAAAGCCAAGGCTGGGGTAGTTGATCCATTCGCTGGCAATGTCGAAATCCGGATTGCCGGCACGGAGCGACTCTCGGCGGTCCAGGTCGCGTTTGGCCCGCAAGGCGGGGCTATCGTCGATGTACAGAGGGGCCACGGGGGCATTCTTGAGGGCGTAGAGCAGATTGTCGCGCAACGTACCGGAGAAGAAATAACTGTCAGGGCCGACGTAGGTGATCGCACGGCCGGCAACGGATTCGGGCAGGGTGAGCAGATCGACCCCACCGGCAGTGACCCGTCCGCTGCTGGGCCATGTCACGCGGGCGAGCACTTCAGCCAGCACGTCGCCGCCTGAGCCGGAATTGCCGACTACAGCGACGCGGTCGCCAGGGTTGAGACTGAAGCTGACACTATCGAGACTGGAGCCACCGCTCTCGTCAAGTACACCGAGGCCCGAAGTGGCGAGCGGTGCGGCCAACTTGCCCGCTGCATCCTCGACCGAGACAGCGTGCAACGCCTCATCTATCAGGCCCTCGATAGCAAATTGCTGAGTTACCGTCTGATACTTCACCAGAACGTCCTGCCGGTTCTGATCCCAGTCGATCAGTTCCTTGAGCGGTCCGGGCAGATCCTTGTAGGCCCCGATCACGGCGACAAGCTGGCCAATGTCGAGCCGCCCGTTGAGCGCGAGGTAGCCGCCAACCGCATAAAACAGGAACGGCGTGATCGAGGCAAGAAAGTTGTTGATGAACTTGACCAGAAATTTCCACTTATAGATGTCGAAACGGATCCGGAAGATCGTGGCGAGACGAGCGGAAATATCGGCTCGTTCGAAATTCGAGGTGTCATAGGCATGGATGGTCTGGATGCCATCGAAAATCTCGCTTACCCGGCCGGCCAGTTCGCGTGCCGTGAGCTGCCGCTCGCGGCCCAGTACGAGAAGGCGCTTGCGCATCCGGGGAATGACGAAGGCCTGGACCAGAACCAGGGCCAGCGTGATCAGACCCAACGTCAGGCTCTGCACCAGGATGAATGCTAGTGCCGTCAGCGCCTGGCCACCCAGCAGGGCGGGGGCGACGAACGCGTCGCCGGTAAAGCCGCCGATCGGCTCGACCTCATCCTTGACCATGCTCGACACCTCTGCTGCCTTCATCCGCTTGAAGGTGGCGGGTGGGAAGCGCAGGATGTGATCCACGAGGGTGAAGCGGAGGCGGCGCAGCAGCCGTTCACCCAGCTTGCCCTTGTAGGTGTTGATATAATATTTGAACCACCCGTTCACGATCACCAGCAACAGGAACACTCCACTGAGCGCGAAAAGTGTGCCCAGACGGCCCAGTTCGACCCCCGGAAATAGTGTGACATGGCCGAAAAGCGGCAGGTCGAATGCCAGATTCATGAAGGTCTGCATCGAGTCCGGCGCGGCAAACCCGTCACCCTGAATCGGACCGTTGACGATCTGCTTGGGCAGGTTGAACGACAGGAAATAGGGCACCATCGACACCGCGACGACGCCAAGTATCCAGAACTGTTGCGTTTTCGTATGCCGCCAGATGTAGCGCGAGAGGTTTTCGTCCATCATCGGGAAAGATGGCCTTCTTTCAGATCATGTGCTTGTTACACGACAGGGCGCGTTGGGTTTGGCGGGGTAGCGGTCATGGCATGCGCAGATGGGGACAAATCAAGATTGGCGTTAGTCAAACCTGTTCACCGGGGCATATCAAGCGGTTTGTCGGTGTGCTCTGGAGTCTCCCCTATTTGGCGCGGACTGCCGTCAGGCCCACCTTGCAGCAGATCTCACGGCGCTTTCCTGCCCTGATTTGTTATGCATGAAACAAAGGAAATTCACAAATGCGTTTGCTGAAATCTATCGAGCGTTGGGTGGCTCAGAAGTTGCTAGAAAGCAAAAGACTGAACCGCGTCTTTCTACAAGCCTTTCTGCTAACCCGGCCGGGACGCGGCACCCTGTTTTTCAAGGCGACGGCGGATCATGACATACTGTTCATACCGGACGATGTGATTGGGCGGCAGATCCTGAAGTCCGGCAGCTTTGAACGTGATTCAGTCAGGGATCTCCTTGCAAAGCTGGAACAGTGTCACAGTTACAAGCCCGGTATGGTCATACTTGAGATCGGCGCGAATATAGGGACCCACACAATCTACTTCTTTCGCGATCTGGCCTGTAGCAAGGTGATCGCAATTGAACCTGATCCGGATACTTTCGCTGTCCTGAAGCGCAATATGCTTTTGAACGGTCTTTCCGACCAAGTGGTGCCAATATGCGCGGCGATATCCAATGCCGAGGGAGCAGCCGATTTTGTTCGCAATCCCACGAACCGTGGCGGCTCTCATCTGGCGGTCGAACACCGCACCAAACGGCAGGACGACGTCTTTTCTGTGGATGTGACGACGATCGACACGCTATTACCCCGGATTGATGTAGATCCATCTAGCATCGATCTGGTCTGGATCGATGTCGAAGGGCATGAACGAGAGGTGTTGGAGGGCATGAGGAACCTGCTCACAGAATTTCGGCCACCGATCTTTATGGAGTATAACCCAAAACCGGACCCTCAACATACTCAAAGGATTGGTGATATCATATTCGGTACCTATAAAACTGTTCTCAAATACAAGGATGGATTGACGCCACTATCGCGTAACGATTTCGACCGAGTGGAAAGCCAAATCGACATCCTGCTAATCCGTTGACGGTAAACGATTTGTTGAGGGGCGGGTTCGACTTTCTTCCTTCCGACGTAAAGGAAGTCATGTCATGCGCTGTAGTTTGGCCATAAATTGCTGATGAAATTCCAGTCGGTAAAATCTAACCACAGCCTTACCGCCGCTTCTTGCCGATTGGCGCCAAAACTTTCACGTGCTGAGGTAGGACGGAGCGGTGATATATTTTCATGCGTCATACACCACCAGCCGTGGTAAGGGCCACTTCGTCCGCTGACTGAGTAGAACGCCGCAGTCATTAATCGGCCACGTACGGTTATCGAACCGATCCGGCACCTGCATTTTGCAAATGTGCCAGTCCCTGTTCACCAACGGGTTCGGCAAAAATCGGGTGCCTTCCCATCAGCCTAGCGTCTTGCAAAAAGCGCGCCCTGTTCGGCGCGATGTGGTCGACCAGAAGGCACCTTGCCGTCACGCAGGGTCAGGCCGGTTCTTCATCGCTGCTGCGGCTTCGGTGTAGCCACCCAGGCCGCCGTCGATGAAGTGCATGTGATCGTCGGTCAGGATCGACGGGACGATGCAGGTCATGATCGCGCTTTCCTGTCGGTGCAGGCCGTAGCGCACCACTCCCCGGTCGAAATAGTCTGCAAGCAGCGCCTCGATTAGCAACAGGGTTTGCGCGTCACAATCAAGGGTCATCTTCAATCCGTCGTCATACTTCCGGAAATCCGAATTGGCCGAAACGGTGCTGGCGTAGCGGCGCGCATCGAAGCCACCGACCTTCCGGCCCGTGCGAAACAGGATCCAGGCAACGAAGGTTTCAAAGAGGATTTTCGCGCGGCTGAAGCCAAGCGTACCCGCGCCCCGGCGCGCATGTGCTTCAAGCGTGGCGCCCGGCGGTGGCCACTGCATGCCGGGGCCCTCCTTTGGGATCGGGTGTCCGCCACGGTCTAGCGTCTGTGCCAGCGCGACGATCTCGCCCGCCGCTTTCGCAAATTGCCCTGTCGGAGCGCCGACGACGGGCACCACGACCAGCGACAGGATCGTGCCATTCTGCGAAGTCTGCGGCGTCCAGCGGCAGGACAGGCCGGCAAGATCGGGAACCGTGCCTGGCGGTGCCGGATCAAGGCCGTAATCGCCCGCTTTCAGACCTTGTTCGGCCCATGAGGCGCCGCCACCCTGGAACATGGCATAATCCACCCCCGCCGAGACTTTATAGCGCGCCACGGCAATCTGCCGCCCCGCTGCCAGAATGTCGCGCACCGGAACAAGGGCGGCCCGCAGGGTGATCTGAAGCTCGTCGAGCGCCCAACGCTGGACGGCGCGCAGGCCCTCTTCTGCGGCGCGCGCCTGTTGCGGCCAGACCGCAAAGGTCGCCCCGTCGCCCCCAAAGACGAACGGGAAGGGCTGCCCACCCATCGCATTGATCTGCGCCGAGATCACCGCGGCGCCGACCATGTTGACGGCCTTGTATCGCCCATTGGCGATTTCTTTCGTTGATCCGGCAATATCCGATACGCCGATCAGCCAGTCGTCTGGCAGGGCCATGAAGCGTTCGGGGTCGCTCAGGCTCTCAAAATCGGCGATCAGCGGGAGATTGGCGTAAAAGCTGGCGTGATCGATCGCGTGGCTCCTTAGTGAGCGACCCAGTCTGCCAAAGCGTCAGACACCTAATGAGCATCGCATGAATACTCGACTCGTTGGGCGTCTTTTTTTGTTGAACACTCGCGATTGAACGCAGCAATTGATCCCGCCGGGCGGACGTATCGCAGAAGATCGGCCTCTGTGTCACGAACCCGGTGCATTTGGCCCCGGATTCAGGGCCCGGCCGCTTGCGCGAAGCGCTTGATCAGTTCTTCGACTCAGGCAACACTGCTTTACAATTGCAGACCGCTTGGGGCTTTTTGGTTCCGCTCCCTGCAGCACCAGGTGCAACTTGAAAATGGCCGAAGTCCGGTGAGTTAGCAACGAGGTATCGGCGAGCGGCCGTTCGCCGTGACGGCGTCTTTTGCTGTGCCGGGCAGGAATGGCTGGACCGGTTTCTGGTCTTTGGTTCGTCAACGGGGAAACGGGTCAACGCGCCCAGAAGAGAGATCACCTTGTCTGAGTTCGAGTCACTCTACGCCACGCTGCAACGGCAGGATTACTTCGGCCAGACCGTGAACATCGCGTCGCGGGTGCAGAGACTGTCGAACCCGAGTGCGATCTACGTCACCGGGTCGATTGTCGGCGACGCCAAGGCTGCCGGATTGCTGGCGGCGATGAACCTGGTGCCGGCACCGCAGAGCGCGCACCTGAAAGGCGTTGACCGCGACATCGAAGTGTTCGCGATCCCTTGAGAGACGCGCCGATTTTCGGGGGATCTGACCGTGGTAGCCGATGCTCTGACCTTCAGTTGGTGAAGCTCTGGCATGGCCGTTGGTAGATCAAACCGACGTGTGAGGGTGCCGGATAGGAACTTCGGCTGTTCTTATGCTTCGTGCGGCGCTTCGGGGGTGACGACCAGGCAGTGCACGCCAGATTGTCCGCCCCGTTAGAAGATCCCTTGGGCAAGTATCATCGCCGTCCCCATCGCGATGACAAAGCTTGCGTCTATAACGGCCGCCTGCGCTATTTTCTGGCTGTAAAGCGATCCCGCCAACTGCAACAACGCAATGGCGGCGATCAAGAACATTCGATCACCAACAACGGCGTCCTGCCGATGAAGCAAGGAACGACGTTTATCGGACCGGCGTGGCTGCTTTGAAAGCTGGGACCCACGTTGGCGCTGATACTGCGTTGGATTGCCACTGCCAAAGGGTGCCGATTCAGGCACACATTGTCCACCAGTTGACAGGCTAGCCAGTATATTTTCTTTCACTGTGTTGATCCAAAGCACGGGAGGCGAACCGCCAGATCACAGTTGGTGCACTGAGGCCTAACAAACGATCTTCAGGGAAATACGCGATATCCAGCACGGTTGACCAAGCGCCATCAGGTCCTTCGAACCGAGTTGCCCCCGGCAATGATATGATGGATCAGTGCCGAGACGCCCTTGTGCATTTCAAGATCAGCGTCAGATCCCTCCGCGTTGTCGTGGGTTGCCGCAGCGTCCTTGAGAACACCCAAGATCTCGTTTTCGGGCAGGACATCTGCATCGTTCAACGCCAGCATCAGTGCCTCGCAGATAGTAAGCGCAGCGATTCCAGAATATGTGTTATGCTCGGACATTCGATAGGCCTTTCAGGAACATTGCGCTTGCGCAGGGAACCTGAGCAACCTCCCAGCCCTTGTGTCACGGAACCTGCGCGTTTGACCTGATCCACATTAGCCACCAGCACGATTTATGTGGAAGGGGTTCGGCAACCTCAAATGGAAGGGAATCCGTCATCGACAATAACCCGTTGATCCGAAAGCTGGGTGCCTTTGTCGTCTTGTCGGATGCGGAGCTATCTGTGCTCGAAGGCTTGCAAAAGCGTCGCCGCACCTTTGTCGCCGGGCGTGATCTTGTGCATCAGGGGCAATCGGATCAGGCGGCCTATATCCTCATGTCGGGCTGGGCCTGTTCCTACAAGATTTTGCGGGACGGACAGCGCCAGATCGTCGATTTCCAGGTTCCGGGCGATTTTCTGGGGCTGCGGAGCGTCCTGTTGTACTTGTCGGACCACAGTATCGAGCCCGTCACCGATATCGAGGTGACAGAAGTTCTGGTGAGTGACCTTATCGGAGCCTTTTCGCGCACGCCCCGGCTTGCCATGGCGATCTTTTGGGCCGCATCCCGCGACGAAGCCATGGTGGTCGAGCATCTGGTGGGCATCGGACGCCGCGACGCGGCGCAGCGGATGACGCATTTCCTGCTCGAACTTGGTGCCAGGCTTTCTCTGGTCGGTATGGGAAGCAAGGCGGGTTATGCCTGCCCGCTGACGCAATACCTTCTGGCCGATGCGATCGGGCTCAGCGCCGTCCACGTCAACCGGGTGATGCGACACCTGCGCGAAAAAGAGCTGCTGTCGTTTCGCGATGGCTTTGTCACGTTCATCGACTATGCCCGGCTGACTGAATTTGCCGATTTCGATCCGACCTATCTGGATCAGGTCGGGCCGCTGTTGGCGTGACGTTCGCGGCCGTTGGCTGCCGTCAGATCCGCCCAAGCAGCATCAGAATAACCACGATTATAAGAATTGTGCCCAGCACACCTGTCCCGGCGTGGCCGTAGCCGTAGCCATAGCCGCCGAAACGACCGCTGAATCCACCTAGAAGGAAGATAACGAGGATAATGACCAGAATGGTGCCGAGTGACATTGGTGTATTCTCCATTTTTCCCGGAAATCCGGTCGGGGGGATCGACTGCGCGGCGCGGATTGCCGGGCAGTCGCGCAATTAGGTCATTTCAGCGCGTGGGCCGCTGCATCAAGCGACTTGTGCGTGTCGGCGACGGTCCATTTGGTGTCGTCGGGGGTCATTGAATTGCCCTTTCAGGACGGTCCGAAAACACGAAACACGCAGGACGATGGGACCAATCGAACTGCGTGCCTCTGGATAATTCTTACCGTAGACACATTCATCGATTTCCAGTGAAGTGAACCGATGATCGCACCGCTTTCACCCGCTCATACTGATATAGGTTTGTCTGCCCTGGCGTTTTTTGAAGTTTTCAGATGCGACGCTGCGGATCGGTTGTTCTTGGCCGGGTCAGGCAGGACTCGGGTACCTGCCATGCCGTCAAGTATGGCGCGGGCTTCCGAAAGTTGACCGATCCCGGCGATCTTGCCGCTGGCCCTTACAAATGCGCTTGCAGCTGTCACCTTTGGGCCCATCGACCCCGGTGCAAGGTCAAGCGCATCGAGCGCCGAAGGGGTGGTTTTGCCGATCTCGCGCTGGTCCGAGGTGCCCCAGTCGCAAAAGACCGCGCTCACATCGGTGAGCAGTAAAAGCGCATCAGCGTGCAGGTCCAGTGCCAGCAGCGCCGCCGTGCGATCCTTGTCGATCACGGCCTCGACGCCTTCCATATCGCCTTGTGAGTTTCGCCTGACAGGTATGCCGCCACCGCCGGCGCAGATCACGATATGATCCGCATCGAGCAGCACCTTGATCGCGTCGAGTCCAAGAATCCTGAGGGGCAGGGGCGAGGGCACGACGCGGCGCAGGCCGCCTGAAGCCTCTGTGACCATGTTCCAGTCATGATCAGTTTTTGCCTTATCGGCCTCGATCGCCGAATAGACGGGGCCGATGGGCTTGGTCGGCGCGTCAAAGGCGGGATCGTTCGCGTCGACCTCGACCCGGCTCAACAGGGTGGCGCAGCGTGACCCTTGGGGCAGGGCGTTCAGCAACTCCTGTTCGATCAGGTAGCCGATCATGCCCTCGGTTTCGGCACCAAGCACATCCAGCGGCCAGGGCGTGTCGGCATCATAGGCGGCGCCCTGCAGGGCCAGCAGCCCGACCTGTGGGCCGTTGCCATGCGCCACGACGATCTGATGGTCGCGGGCCAGGTCGGCGAGTGCAAGTGCCGCGATCCGCACGTTGGTACGCTGCGCCTCGGGGGTCATCGGTTCGCCCCGTCGCAACAGGGCATTGCCGCCAAGGGCCACCACCACGCGCATGTTATGCCCCCATCGTGGCGACAAGGACGGCCTTGATCGTGTGCATCCGGTTTTCTGCCTGATCAAACACGACCGAGGCTGGGGATTCGAACACCGCTTCGGTCACTTCCATGCAGTCGATGCCGAATTTCTTGAACGTCGCCTCGCCCACCTCGGTGTCGCGGTTGTGGAATGCTGGCAGGCAATGCAGGAACTTGGCATAGGGATTGCGGGTCAATTCCATGACTTTGGTTGTGACGCGGTAGGGCGACAGCAGGGCGATCCGTTCTTCCCAGACCGAGTCCGGTTCGCCCATCGACACCCAGACATCGGTATAGACGAAATCGGCGCCTTCCAGCCCTTCGGCGTGCTTTTCGGTCAGCGTGATCCGCGCGCCCGTGGTTTCGGCGATAGTGCGGCACTGGGTGACAAGGGCGGCATCGGGCCAGCAGCTTTGCGGGCCGCACAGGCGCACATCCATGCCGATGAGGGCAGCGCCGACCATTAGCGACGCACCGGTATTGTTCCCGGCATCGCCCATGAAACAGAAGGCGATGTCGGACAGGTGTTTGTGGGTAAATTCGCGCATCGTCATCAGATCGGCCAGAACCTGCGTCGGGTGAAAATCATCCGTCAGCCCGTTGAACACCGGCACGCCGGAAAATTCAGCCAGCACCTCGGCATCCTTTTGGCCAAAGCCGCGATATTCGATGCCGTCATAGAACCGGCCCAGCACGCGGGCGGTATCTTTCATGGTTTCCTTGTGGCCGATATGGCTGCCCGACGGCCCCAGATAGGTGACGTGCGCCCCCTGATCATATGCCGCCACCTCAAACCCGCTGCGGGTGCGCGTGCTGTC
>JBBSBK010000036.1:0-31083 GCA_038251315.1 Rhodobacterales bacterium
AGTGATGAGGAAAAAGAAATCGTCGTCCAGCCGCATCGCTGACATTTCGGTGACGATCCGGCCCCGGTCGTCGGCCATATACAGCAGCCCGATCCGCCCGACCTTGGGGATGCCGCCAGTGCAGAGACCGCGCAGGAATTCGGCGGACCCCGGCCCTTGCAGGCGGAACCGCGAAAAGCCCGGCAGGTCGAGGATACCGGCGGCGTCGCGCACGGCCTCGCATTCTTGCTTGATCCGCGCCTCCCACGGTCCGGCGCGGCCCCATGTTTCGGTCGCTGCAACTGACGTATCGTCGCCCGCCCCGGCATACCAGTTCGCCCGCTCCCAGCCGTTGTAGGCCCCCATCACGCCGCCTTGCGCGATCACGCGGTCATGCACCGGCGACAGTTTCTTGTCGCGCCCGGCGGGCCATGATTTCCACGGGAAATGCATGCCGTATTCGTGGCCGTAGGTTTCGACGGCCTTGTCCAGACAATAGGCCTGATCGGTGTAATCGGTGTAACGGCGCGGATCGACGGCCCACATGTCCCATTCGGTTTGCCCTTCGGTCACCCATTCGGCCAGCACCTTGCCCGCGCCGCCCGCTTGGGTGATGCCAAAGGTGAACACGCAAGCCTCGAACGCATTGGGCACCCCCGGCATCGGGCCGAGCAGGGGCAGGCCGTCGGGGGCATAGGGGATCGGGCCGTTGATGACGCGGCCGACGCCGGATTGACCCAAAAGGGGGACGCGGGCCATTGCGTCCTCGATATAGAATTCCAGCCGTTCCAGATCGTCGGGGTAAAGCTGAAAGCTGAAATCGTCGGGCACGGGGTCGTTGGGGTGAACCCAATGCGCCTTGCAGTTCCGTTCATAAGGGCCAAGGTTCAGCCCGGTCTTTTCCTGCCGCAAGTAATAGGACGTGTCGACGTCGCGCAGCAGGGGCAGCTTGCGGCCGTTTTCGGCGGTCCATGCCTCGAGTTCCGCCAGCGGTTCGGTCAGGAAATACTGGTGGCTCATCGTCACCATCGGCACGGTGCGCCCGCCGTAGGGTTTGAACCATTCGCCGACGCGCTGGGCGTAATATCCGGCAGCGTTGACTACCTTGTCGCAGGTGATGTCGCCCTTGTCGGTATGGACGATCCATTCATCGCCCTTGCGGCTGACGCCAGTGGCAGGAGTAAAGCGGAAGATTTTTGCACCCATCTGACGCGCGCCCTTGGCCAAGGCTTGGGTCAATTGAGCCGGGTCGATGTCGCCGTCCGCCGGGTCCCACAGACCGCCGACCAGATCGTGGGTTTCGATGAACGGATAGGCGGCCTTGATATCGGTCAGGTTCATCATGTCGATGTCCAGACCCTGATGGCGGCCCATGCCACGGGCGCGTTCGAATTCCTGCATCCGTTCTTTGGTATGGGCCAACCGGATCGATCCGGTGACGTGGTAATTCATCGGATAATCGACCTCGCCCGCCAGCCCGCGATAGAGACCCAGCGAATAGCGCTGCATGTTCATGATGGCCCAGGAATTGGAAAAGTTCGGGCAGTTCCCCGCCGCATGCCATGTCGATCCGGCGGTCAGTTCGTTCTTTTCCAGCAACACGCAATCGGTCCATCCGGCCTTTGCCAGATGATACAGCGCCGACACGCCGACAGCGCCGCCACCGATGATGACGACGCGGGCGGTGGTGGGGAAATCGTTCATGGCAGGCTCCTAATACACAGGTGGGGCGATCACCCAGATCGCGACGCAGGGTGCGTCGTGTGGGTTGGCCCAGCGGAAGGGTTCGCCGCGGACCCGGAAACTGTCGCCGGGGGTCAGCTGGAAAGTGCGTCCGTCGATCCAGAGGTCGAGGCGGCCTGATACGATATAGCCAACCTCTTGGGTTGGGCGCACGACGGGGTCGGCGATGGATGACCCCGGCAGGAATGTCGAATGCACCACTTCGAAATCGTCGGTCAGGTCGGGGGAGAGGAGTTCTTCGATCAGCCCCGCCTCGCGCGAGCCAATGGGGCGGCGGGCGGATTTGCGCACGACATAAGCTGCTTCTTCGGGGACCGATCCGGCGCGGAACAGGCTGCTGACCGACACGTCTAACGCCCGCGCGATGTGGCGCAGATCGGCGATCGAGGGTTCCGATATGTCGCGTTCGACCTGGGACAGCCAGCCGACCGATCGGCCCAAGTTATCGGCAAGCCCCTGCAACGTCAGTCCGCGCGATTTGCGCAGGGCGCGCAGGTCGGCCCCAAGCGTCCGGGCGTCGGGGGGGATGGTGTGCAGCATCGGCTCAACCTGAAAATTAGCCATTGAATTTCATATTGCGCCACCGCTTATGAAATTTCCAGCTAAACTTTCATGCGCCTTCTGTTGGCCAGAAATATCCTCGCCGAAGGCATCAAAGTTCTTTTTGAAACGCCAGCCGCAGGAGATTTTCCAATCCTTCAGCATCCGCTTGATCGAAGGCATCCGCGCTGTCGCTGTCGATGTCGAAAACCCCGATCAGTGCGCCGTCGCGCCCCCAGACGGGCAGCACGATTTCAGACCTTGTGGACGTCGCGCAGGCGATGTGCCCCGGAAAGGCGTTAACGTCGGGGACGATCTGCACCTCGCCCGTCTGGGCTGCTGCGCCGCAGACGCCGCGGGTGAAGGGGATATCAAGGCAGCCGTGGCCGCCTTGATAGGGGCCGATTTTCAGCAAGTCAGGGGCGGTGACGCGATAGAAGCCGGTCCAGTCGAAACGGTCATCGCTGTGGTGCACCTCGCAGGCGACGGTGGCCATGAGGGCGACGATGTCGTCTTCGCCTTGCGTCAATGCGGCGACGTTGCGGGCCAGTTCAGCGTAATCCACCCTCATGGCCGTTCGATCGCGATGGCTGTCGCCTCGCCCCCGCCGATGCAGATGGCGGCGATACCGCGTTTCAGGTCGCGTGATTCCAATGCGTGCAAAAGCGTGACGATGATCCGCGCGCCGGATGCACCGATGGGGTGGCCAAGGGCGCAGGCGCCGCCGTTCACATTGATCCGGTCGCGGGGGACTGACATTTCGGCCATGAACGCCATCGGGACGACGGCGAAGGCCTCGTTCACCTCCCACAGGTCGACATCCGCCACGGACCAACCGAGCCATTTGAGCAGCTTTTGCGTTGCCGGGACGGGCGCGGTGGTGAACAGGCCGGGGGCTTGGGCGTGGCTGGCGTGGCCCATGATGCGGGCGCGGAAGGGGTGGCCGCGCCGTTCGGTTGTCAGCACCAAGGCTGCCGCGCCGTCCGAGATAGACGACGAATTGGCGGCTGTGACCGTGCCGCCGTCGCGGAAGGCGGGTTTGAGGGTCGGGATTTTGTCGGGCCGGGCTAGGCTGGGTTGTTCGTCGGTGGTGATCGTGACGGGGGTGCGCCCCGGCACTGTGACGGCGGTGATTTCGGACGCAAAGGCGCTTTCTGCTGCCAAGGCCCGTTCAAGGGACTCCAACGCGTAGTCGTCCTGTGCGGCGCGGGTGAACTGGAACGCCTCGGCGCAATCTTCGGCATATGTCCCCATGAGGCGGCCTTTGTCGTAGGCGTCCTCGAGCCCGTCCAAAAACATCGAATCGATGACTGTCTGGTGCCCGATCCGCGCCCCGCCGCGCAGTTTCGGCAACAGGTAGGGGGCGTTGGTCATGCTTTCCATGCCGCCCGCGACGATCACGCTGGCGCTGCCCAGCGCGATGGCGTCAAAGGCGAGCATCGCCGCTTTCATCCCTGATCCGCACATCTTGTTGACTGTGGTGGCAGGCACATCGTCGCCCAAGCCGCCCAGAAACGCCGCCCGTCGCGCCGGGGCTTGCCCCAACCCGGCGGGCAGGACACATCCCATGATGACCTCGTCCACCGAGGTGATTCCTTCCAGCGCCGCCCGAATCGCGGCGCCCCCCAGCGTCGGGGCATCGACCCCGGCGAACACGCCCTGAAAGCCGCCCATCGGCGTGCGCGCCGCACCTGCAATCACCACTGGCCGCATTTTTCGCTCTCCTTGATCGTCAAAAGCACAAATGCCCTGAAATCGCCCCGATGTCATCACGCCGCCGCCGCGAACCGACGTCATATCGTGACTTGTAGCTGCATAGCTTCCCTTGGCGCCGCGTGTGATAGCCCCCACCCAGTCGCGCGGCGCCAAGGTTCCCCCCCTTTACAATCCGCGCCACCTGCCCCTTTTTGGGATCAAAAGGGAGGCATCATGCGCGATTTTCAGAAACCCGGTCGGTCGGCGGTTTACGCGACGAATGGATTGTGCGCGACGTCGCATCCTTTGGCGGCCAAAGTGGCCATCCAGATACTGGAATCGGGTGGCAACGCGGTCGATGCCGCGATTGCCGGAGCCGTTCTGCTGGGGATTTGCGAACCGCAGATGACCGGCATTGGTGGCGATTGTTTCGTGCTGTTTACGCCGCCGGGGACGCAGGACGTGCTGGCCCTGAACGGGTCGGGGCGTGCGCCTGCCGGGCTGGACGCCGCGAAGATGCGCGATGCCGGGCGTCAGGCCGTGCCGACCTATGGGGTCGAATCCGTCACCGTGCCGGGGGCCATTGACGCCTTTTGCAGGTTGTCGGCAGAGTGGGGTCGGATCGGCCTTGCTGCCAGCCTTGCCCCGGCGATCCATTATGCCGAGGCCGGGGTGCCCGTCGCCCCGCGCGTCGCGCTCGACTGGGCCGACAGTGACCACCTGCAAGGGACAGCGCGCGACCTGTTCCTGTCGCAGGGCAAGCCGCTGACCACGGGGCAGATGTTTCGTGCGCCGGGGCAGGCCGAGGTGTTGCGCGAGGTCGCGATGCACGGACGCGACGGGTTTTATGACGGGCCGGTTGCCGCCGATATGGTCGCCAGTCTGAACGCCTTGGGCGGCAGCCATACGCTGGACGATTTCGCCGCGACTGCCTGCGATTATGTCGATCCGGTGCAGGGTGCTTATGGTGGTATGGACCTGTTCGAGCATCCGCCGAACGGGCAAGGCGCAACGGCGATCCTGTTGCTGAATATGCTCAAGCATTTCGATATTGCGGGCATGGACCCGTTCGGGGCTGAACGGGTGCATATCGAGGCCGAGGCGACCAAGCTGGCCTATGACGCGCGCAACCGGTTTCTGGCCGATCCCGACCATATGACCCGGCTTGAACATATGCTGTCGGCAGACACGGCGCAAAAGCTGGCCGCGCTGATCGACCCGAACCGCGCCATGCCGACCCCGCCGCCGGGGGCAGAGGCGGTGCACAAGGATACCATTTACATCACCGTGGTCGACAAGGACCGGATGGCGGTATCGCTGATCTATTCGATCTACCACAGCTTTGGGTCCGGTATCGCCAGCGATGGCTATGGCATTCTGTTCCAGAACCGGGGGGCGGGGTTCACCCTGACCGAAGGGCACGCGAACGAAGCCAAGGGCGGCAAGCGTCCGATGCACACGATTATCCCGGCGATGCTGAAACAGGCAGGGCGCGTGGTGATGCCATTTGGCGTGATGGGCGGAGCGTATCAATGCACCGGGCACGCGCGGTTTCTGTCGAACCTAGCGGATTTCGGGATGGATGCGCAGACGGCGATCGACGCGCCGCGCAGTTTTGCCGACGGCGGGCGGTTGCGGATCGAAACCACCTATGCGCCGGACGTGTTGCAGGCATTGACCGACATGGGCCACGAGTTGAGCCTGGACGACGGCCCGATCGGCGGGGCGCAGGCGATACGGATCGGCGATGACGGCGTGCTGGAAGGCGCATCGGACCCGCGCAAGGACGGGTGCGCGCTGGGTTATTGACGGGCTGTCAGTTCATCTGGAAATGCAGCGGATAGTGTCCATCCTGGAAGGGGCCGAACAGGTCGTCCAGATCGGGATGATCGACCGGCTGGCCCGAATAGTCGGCGACCAGATTCTGCTCGGACACATAGGCGACATAATAGCTTTGGCCGTTCTCGGCGAGCAGATGGTAGAACGGCTGTTCCTTCTTGGGGCGGTTATCTTCGGGGATCGCCTCGTACCAGGCATCGGTGTTGGAAAACATCGCATCGACGTCGAACACCACACCGCGAAACGGATGTTTGCGATGGCGCACGACTTGCCCCAGATGATATTTCGCCCGTGTCTTAAGCATGATCGCACGTCCCCCGAAGGCAAGTTAACGCCGTGTCGGGACCGAGTCCACTTAGATGCAGCGGCAAAAGGGGAAACAGACTGTGCAATCTGACCCTACAGTCCGATGCCAAATGGGCGGCAATCCGCCCCTTTCGTTGGTCAATTTGTGATCGGGGGCGGCATCTTTATCATTCCCTCAAAACCCGAAATCCGCTAAGGTGCAACAAAACAAATAAGAAAAGCGAGAGGCAGATGAGCAGACTCTTTCGCGCGTGTGTTTGGCTGGTGTTGTTGGGCAGCTGCGGCAGCAGAGAATTCTCTGCGCCCCGCGATCTGGACAACGCCTGCAGCATCGTCGCGCAACATCCTGAATACCTGCGCGCCTTCCGGGCAGCAGAGCGTAAATATGGCGTCCGGCCGCATGTCCTGATGGCGATGATCTATCAGGAAAGCAAATTTATCGGCAACAACCGCACCCCGCACCAGTTCGTGCTGGGGGTGATTCCCGTCGGGCGGCAATCGTCGGCCTATGGCTATTCGCAGGCGCTGGACGGCACTTGGGAAGAATACACGAACGGCCCCGGTGGCCGCCGTGCCCAGCGTGACGATATCGACGACGCTGCCGATTTCATGGGTTGGTACATGACGCAGACCGTCGCCGAAACCGGGGTGCCGATCAACGCCGCAAGGGAACAGTATCTGGCCTATCACGAGGGGCGGTCCGGCTATCGGCGCGGCACCTACAACGAAAAGGCGTGGTTGCTGCGCGTCGCGCAAGAGGTCGATTCGCGCGCGGCACTTTACGGTGGACAGCTGCAAAGTTGTGGCCGCGGCTAGGGGCTACCCCCGGACCGGGCGACGGGTCTACTGATTCCAGGTATTTGCCGCTGCCTGAATGTTGAACTGGCTATCGCCGATCTGCCCGCCCTTGGTCAGATCGCCGAGGATCACGGTGGTCTGGCCGGCGGCGTCGTCGGTGACGATCCACTGGCGCAGTTCAACCGGGTTGGCGGTGAACACAAGCTGGATATTGCCGTATTCCGGATGATCGGGGTCTTGCGCTGTCACCGTCGTCGTCGCCCCGTCGGATGTGTGTCCCGTCACCATCCGGGCGCGCGACAGGTCGACGTTCTGCGCCAGGATGATGCTGAGCGGGGTCTGGGCCAGCGGATAGCTCTCTGGTCCGGTGTTCGAACGCGGGTCGAATATCGCCACGGCCCCGCCGCCGGCGATCACCAGCGCGCGGTCGGGCGGATTGTATTCGAACCTGATCCGCCCCGGTCGTTTGATGTAGATCGTCCCGGTCGAGATCGTGCCGTCGCCGTTGATCTGGGTGAATTCGCCCTGCGCCGTCTGCAGAGCGTTCAGATAGGCCGAAATGTCGGACAGAGACACCTGCTGCGCGTTGGCCAAGCCGCCGAAGGCCAGCAGCGCCAGTGACATAATAGACATCCAAAATCTGTTCATCGGTCGGTCCTTCGTGCTGCTGATCGCATCGTGGTGGTCACATAGGTTCTCTATGACGGGAATCCCAGTTGTTAAGCGATATCGTCTTGCTGGGAACCATGACGGGCGCAGGGAATTAAGGTCATGCACCGCAGTTAGACAAAAGGAACATCCGATGCCCGAATCGTTCGCCGGTGGCCTTGAAGGCCAGGCCCGCACCAAATCCATCGACATCCTGTCGCGGACCTTGCCCGATACCATCGCCATGACGCTGGCGGTGAAACAGGCGCACTGGAACCTCAAGGGGCCCGGATTCATCGGTGTCCACGAATTGCTAGACGACGTGGCGGACCGGCTTCGCGATGGCGCCGACCTGATGGCCGAACGCATCGTCATCATGGGCGGGACTGCAAAGGGAACGGTTGAAACCGTATCGAAAGAAACCGAAATCGACTCTTACCCGGTTGATATCGTCGCTTTGTCGGACCACGTCGCTGCATTGACCCAGCGGATGAAGAGTCTGGGTGAAACCCTGCGCAAGGGCATCTCGGACGCGGCAGATGCAGGCGACGACGATACCGCCGACCTGCTGACCGGCGTCAGCCGCGCCGTTGACAAGGACGCCTGGTTCATCGGTGCGAACGTGCCGCCGAAAAAATAAGACGCGGGCGCGGCAAGACCCCGTCCGACCGTACCTGCCGTATCAGAGAAAGAAGTCCGCCGCCGACAGTGCCCCCACCTGACTGACGAAGATCCGCATGTCTTCTACCCCGTTGCCGTTCGAATCGATGATCACGGTCGCACTGCCCCCAGAATCGACCGAGTAGCGCAGCCCCGCCGTGCCGTTGACCAGTGCGCCGGTGCCGAAGAACGCCAGATCGCCTGAATTGAGCGAGTCGAGGTAGATACGGTCGAGTCCGCGCTGGAAATCGCGGATCACGTCAAAGCCGGTGGTGCTGTTGCTGTCGCTGATTGCTGCGAAGATGAAACTGTCGGCATCCGCGCCGCCAAACAGAAAATCGTGCCCGGCCCCGCCGCTGATGTCGTCGTTGCCGCGCCCGCCGAATATCACGTCGTTGCCTGTGTCGCCGTACAGGATATCGTCATCGGCGCCGCCCAAGAGCCGGTCAATGCCGCTACCGCCGCGTATCTCGTCGGCGCCGCTGCCGCCATGCAAGGTATCGTTTCCGGTGCCCCCGTACAGCACATCGTCGCCGCCGTTGCCGACGAGCCGGTCATTGCCGGCGTCGCCATAAAGGACGTCGGTGGCAGCGCCGCCGCGCAGGATGTCGTTGCCATCGCCGCCATAAACGTTGCCCGCGACGATGCCGTGGCGGCTGTCGAGGACGTCGTTGCCTCCGGCGAGATAGACATTACCGGCGAGCAGTCCGGTGTTGGTGATGGTCTGGGTGCCCGCCGCGCCGAGGATGGCCGTGGTGCCCATGATCGTGCCGGTGTTCATAACCGTTGCACTGGCGTCGATCAACTTGACGCCGATGATGTCGCCAGAGATGACGCCGCCGTTGACCAGACTGACCGAACCGCTGAGTGCGATGCCGTACGCATGGATCGTTCCGGTATTATTGACGGTGGCCAGACCCGCTGACGCCACGATACCATCATTGCGCCCTTCGATCGTGCCTGAATTCCCGATCACCGCCCCGATCTCAGACAAGTCGATTGCGTTCGATGACCGACCGACGATGCGACCTGCATTGTTGATATCGACATTCGATCCAGAAAACTGCATCCCGGAGAAGCCCGAGATGTTGCCAGTGCTGCCCACGTCCAGGACAAAAGACGCGGCGTTGCTGTAAATCGCTGTTGAATATTGGCTGACGACCCGTCCATCGGCAATCAAGGTAGTGCCATCGTAGCTCGAAAGGAACGCCAAGCCTGTATTCGCTACAATTTCCCCTTCACGGATGATCCAGGTGTCGAAGCCAGCATCCACAACCACGCCGTTGTAGTCGTTCCCAGTCAATCGTATTGACATGCTAATTCCTGCTTGAAAAATCTGCGGCCCGCCCTCCGGGCTGGATGGGCAAAGCGTTCGGCCTGTCAACCGATTCTGTCAACTGAATTTCAGCGCAGCGCAGCAGGCCCGCGTTGGGACGATCCACCGTCCGTCGGGAGCGTTGCCTGATCAGGCCTAATGCTGTTCGGGCACCAGCACTTCGCGTTTGCCGACGTGGTTGGCCGGGCTGACGATGCCTTCGTCTTCCATCTGTTCGACCAGACGCGCCGCCTTGTTGTAGCCGATCGCCAGTTTGCGCTGGATGTAGGACGTCGAACATTTGCGGTCCTTGGCGACGATGTGGACGGCGGTGTCATACAGCGCGTCTTCGCCATCGGTGTTGCCGCCCAGACCCAGCACCTGGTCGATGCTCGACTCTGTGTCCCCATCCTGCGCCTCGACCACGCCCGACAGGTATTCGGGCGGCCCGAAGCCCTTGAGGAAATTGACGACCTCCTCGACCTCCTCGTCGCTGCAGAACGGACCGTGGATGCGGGTAATCTTGGCGCCGCCCGCCATATAGAGCATGTCGCCCATGCCAAGCAGTTGTTCGGCCCCCTGTTCGCCAAGGATCGTGCGGCTGTCGATCTTCGATGTGACCTGAAAGCTGATCCGGGTCGGAAAGTTCGCCTTGATCGTGCCGGTGATGACATCGACTGACGGGCGCTGCGTGGCCATGATGAGGTGGATACCGCTGGCACGCGCCATTTGGGCAAGGCGCTGGATACAGGCCTCGATTTCCTTGCCCGCGACCATCATCAGGTCGGCCATCTCGTCGACGATGACGACGATGTAGGGTAGCAGTTCGGGTTTGAATTCGTCGGTTTCAAAGATTGGTTCGCCGGTGTCATCGTCGAATCCGGTCTGGACGGTACGGCTGAACATTTCGTTCTTGGTCAGCGCGTCGCGCACCCGGCTGTTGTAGCCTTCGATGTTGCGCACGCCCATCTTGGACATCTTGCGATAGCGTTCTTCCATCTCGCCCACGGTCCATTTCAGGGCGACGACCGCCTTTTTGGGGTCGGTGACGACAGGCGACAGCAGGTGCGGAATGCCGTCATAGACGGAGAGTTCCAGCATCTTGGGGTCGATCATGATCAATCTGCACTCTTCCGGCGTCAATTTGTACAGAAGGCTGAGGATCATCGTGTTGATCGCCACCGATTTGCCCGATCCGGTGGTCCCGGCGATCAGCAGGTGGGGCATCTTGGCGAGGTTGGCGATAACCGGATCGCCGCCGATATCCTTGCCCAGCGCCAGCGGCAGCCGCATCTGGCTGTCGCCGAAATCGCGGGCGGCGAGCATTTCGCGCAGGACCACCATTTCGCGGTTTTCGTTGGGCAGCTCGATGCCGACGACACTGCGCCCCGGCACGGTAGATACGCGGGCTGACAGGGCCGACATGCTGCGCGCGATGTCGTCGGCCAGACCGATGACGCGCGATGCCTTGACGCCCGGCGCGGGTTCGAGCTCGTACATGGTGACGACCGGGCCGGGGCGGACCGACACGATCTCGCCCTTGACGCCGTAGTCATCGAGCACAGACTCGAGCATCCGCGCGTTTTCCTCGAGCGCGTCGTCGGACAGGTGATGCCGTTCGACGGTCGACGGACTGGTCAGCAACGACAACGGCGGGTGTTCATAGCCGGGATACTTTTCTTCGAACTTGAGCGTCGGCTGCGCCTCGGCCTTGGCCTGACGCGAGGGGGCAAAGGATCGTTTGGCGGGGTTCATCACCACCTTGCGCGGGTCTGGGATTGGGATGGTCATCGCCTGAACCGGGGCGCGCATCCATTCCTCATCGGGTTCGCCAATGTCGTCGAAAATGTCTGAATCGCCGATATCGTGGGCGGCCAGGTCGGGGGCCGGGTCGATTTCAGCCACATGAGCGGGCGCGACGATCTGGGTGACGGCGGCAGCAGCGGTCAGTGGCGGCACCGGTACCAGGATCAGCGGGCGCGGGCCCTTGCCGCTGGTCAGCGTCGGTTCGATCCGCAGGCCGTCGGGGGTGCGGGTGATCGGCGGCGGCGGCGGTGTCGCAACGCTCGGGGCCGCGCTGCGGTTGCGGATCACGTCGTTGATCCGGGCGGTGATCCGGTCGCCAGTCGGCCGGCCATGGTCCACCGACAGGCGCGGTTCCACCAGTTCGGGTTCGGGCAGGGGGGCCGGTTTCAGGATCGACGGGATCAGGTCGCGCAGGCTGCGGGTCTGCGGTTCGGGCGGGCGCGCGGGTGCCGCCATCGGACCGGCCTGCGGCGGCATCCTGTGGCGGGTCTGGGTCGGTGAGGATTGCGCCGGTCTGGTCGGCATTGCCGGATTTGCCCGCACCACCGCCGCCACGCGCTGCGCCGGGGTCAGTTCGGGGATGGCAAAGACCGCTGCAGCCTCTTGATCCAGCAGGGCGCGTTCGGCGCGTGACGCCTCGCGTCGGGCCTGCATCGCCTCGGCCGCACTTTGGGCGGCACGGACGGAAATCGAGGCCCCTTGCCCCAGCACCCGCAAGATCAGGGTGTAGATCAAAATGATTCCGATCAGCAGGAACCGCAGTCCGCTGCGCAGTTCGCGTCTGACAAAGCCCAGGACGAAGGCCCCCGTCAGCAGAATTGCCATGCCGGAAAGGATCGACATCACCTTGACGGCGAACGTCGTCTTGAATGGCAGAACGGTCAGCAGAACCGACAGCATGGTGTCGCCGAACAGCCCGCCCAGACCGAAACTGTGGGTCCAGGCCGCCCCCGGTGTCAGGGCCGAGGCATAGATTGCCGCCAGCGCCACCGCGATCGGGGCGAAGATGACCCGGCCAAGGGCGCGGTCGGTGCCGATGTGCAGGGTGAACCGCACGCCCCAGGTAACAAGCACCAGCGCGATGCCCCATGCCCCCCAGCCGACGATCATGAACAAGGGCGCGGCCACGGATGCACCGAAACGGCCCAGCCAGTTCTGCACCGGCGCGTCGGTCGCCAGCATCCAGTTCGGATCGTCGGGGCTGTAGGACCCGATCATCATCGCCGCCATGACACCCAGCACGATCAGCCCCAGCCCCAGCAGTTCCTTGCCGCGCTTTTCAATCGCCGCCTGCATGGTGCTGTCCAACAGCGGATCGCGTTGCCGTGCCTGATAAGATGCCATCGTTTCGTCCCTTACGCGTACAGACAGTCGCGGATCTGGGTCAGACCGCGCTGCGTTTCTTGTGTCGGGGCCACCAGTGCGACCCTGATATATCCGTCACCGGGGTTGCCCGCCCCGGAGTCGCGGCCAAGGTAGGCCCCCGGCAGAACCTGCACCCCGGTCTGTTGCCAGAGTTTCAGCGCCGCGGCTTCGCCGTTTGGGACGGGCAGCCAGAGGAAGAACCCGGCGTCGGGTGAGGCATAGCCGGGCGTGTTGCCCAGCACCCGGTCGGCGATGGCATATTTTTCGCGGTAGAGGGCACGGCTGGCGTCGACGTGGTTTTCGTCGGCCCAGACCTTTTCCGAAACCCGCTGGATCGGCAGGGGCAGCGGCGCGCCTGCGAAATTGCGCAACTGGCGGATCCGGGCGATGGATTTCGCGCCGCCTGCGCAAAAGCCGGACCGCAGGCCCGGCAGGTTCGAGCGTTTGGACAGCGAGTGAAAGATCACCACGCGGTCGGGGTCTGCGCCCATGCTTGTGGCGATTTCAAGCCCGCCCTTGGGTGGCGCGTCGCGGTAGATTTCGGAATAGCACTCATCCGCGAAAATCTGGAAATCGTATCTTTCGGCCAGCGTGATGAGGTCGTGCCAGTAATCCGCCCCGGCCACGGCCCCCTGCGGGTTGGCGGGCGAACAGATATAGGCAATGGCGGTGCGGTTCAGTGTTTCGGCGGGCAGCCCGGCGTAGTCGGGCAGGTGCCCGGTTTCAGCCGTGGCAGGCACATAGATCGCGTCGCCCCCGACGGCGTGGGCGGCGACGGCATAGACCTGATAGAACGGGTTGGGGATGAGGACGGCGGGCGTGCCGTTCTTGACCTCGGGGCAAAGCGCCATTGCGGCGTTATAAAGCCCCTCGCGCGTGCCGTTCAGCGCCATGATCTGATCGGGCGTCACGGCGACGCCGTAGCGGTGGGCGATCCATCCGGCGATGGTGGCCAGCAGTTCGGGGGTGCCTTCGTTCGGGGGGTACTTGGCAAAGCCGTCAATGTGTTGGGCCATTGTGGCGGCGACGAAATCGGGCATCGCGTGGCGCGGTTCGCCGATTGACATGGCGATGGGGTCGCCGCCCGGCGCATGGCCGTCCAGCAGCGCCCGCAGACGCGGGAACGCATAGACCGGGAGGGTCGAAAACCGACTTGGGAATACCATCGATGCCTCAGGTTGCGGGATCATGGATGCCCCACTTTGGTTCAAACTAGCGCCCAAGGCCCGCCGCTGTCCAGAAAAAGGGAACGAATCAGAGGGTTAGCTGTGGGTTATTGTGGCTTTTCGGTCAGCGCGCGTTCTGCGGCAGCACCCAGACGCAGCAGGCGGGCGTCGGTGCCGGGGGCGCCGTTGAACAGGATCCCGCAGGATGGGACGCCTGTTGGCAGGGTCAGTCCGCAAAGACCAAGCATATTGCCGATTCGCGTGTTGCGCAGTGCCATCAGGTTTTCGGATTTGTAATAGTCGGTGTCGTTGATCAGTCGTTGCGTGTTTGGCGGCAGGATCGGCGAGGTGGGGAAGATCACCGCGTCAAATTCAGCCGTCTGGCGCAAATAGGCGGCGCGAAGGCGGTGCAGCTCGGTCCATCCGGCGATGTAATCCGCCGCGCCGACGGTTTCACCAAACATGATTCGTTCACGGATCTGGTGGAACATCTTGTCGGCCCCCGTGGCGATCAGGGCGCGCCAGTGGGCAAAGGCGTCGGTCGTAAGCAGGATGGCGGAAAGATCCATCGCGGCGGCGACTTCGGGCATTGTCCGGTGGATGATGGTTGCGCCTGCGGCCTCGAGCCGGGTCACCGCGCTGTCGAAACCGGCGCGGGGGGCGTCGCGGACGCCCTCCATGCCAACCGTGTCCAGCACCATCAGGCGGGCGCCTTTCAGCGTCGCGCCGGTCAGGTCGGCGTGTGTCGACCCTGCGAGTGCGGCAGTCATCAGGTTTGCATCTGCGACCGTGCGGCATAGGGGACCGACTGTGTCGAAAGTGGGGGCGAGGGGGACGACTCCGGCCAGCGACAACCGTCCGTGGGTGGGTTTGAAGCCGACGAGGTCGTTCCATGCGGCGGGCAGGCGGATCGAGCCGCCGGTGTCGGACCCGACTGCTGCTGCCGCAAGGCCGAAGGCAACCGATGCTGCGGCCCCCGATGACGATCCGCCGGGGACTGCGTCGGGGTCGTTGCGGTTCGGGGGTGTGGCGGTGACGGGGTTGTAGCCGAGGCCAGAGAAGGCGATTTCGGTCATGTGAGTCTTGCCCAAGCAGACAAGCCCCATCGCGGTGGCGGTTTGCAGCACGGTGGCGTCGGTGTCGGGGATGCGGCCGGCCAGCAGGGCTGTGCCTGCCTCGGTCCCGACACCCGCCGTGTCGAACAGGTCTTTCCATGACACCGGCACCCCGTCGAGCGGGCTGCGTCGTCGGCCCACCTCTGCGCGGTCGCGGGCGGCTGTGGCTTCGGCCAAGGCCCGGTCAGGGGTCAGCCGGGCATAGATGCGGTCGGTCATGGGGTGCGCTGCGATGGCGTCGAGATAGGTTTGCGTCAGCGCCATCGGGTCGATGTCGCCCGCGCCGATGCCACGCCCCAGATCGCCCGCCGATACCCATAGCCAGTCTTGCATGATCGCCCCCTGATTTTCGGGAAACGGTAGCGACCTGCAGCCGCATGGACAATCCCGCCCAAGGGCCGATAGTGGCGGGTATGACATTTGACCATGACATTGCGATTGTGGGTGGCGGGCTGAATGGCCCGGCGCTGGCGCTGGCCTTGGCGCAGGCTGGATTCCGGGTAGTGGTGATTGACAAGGTCACAGCAGGTTCGGGTGATTTCGACGGGCGCGCCTATGCGCTGGCGTTGGCGTCGGTGCGGTTGTTGCGGGCGGTCGGGGTCTGGGCGGCGGTGGCCGCTGACGCCCAACCGATGCTGGAAATCAAGGTGACGGACGGGCGTGCCGGGCAAGGGCCAAGCCCCTGGATGCTGCATTTCGACCATGCCGAGATCGAAGAAGGACCGATGGGCCAGATGGTCGAGGATCGGCATTTGCGCGCTGCGTTTGTCGATGCGATGGGGCGGGCCGGGGTTGTGCAGGTTGTGGGGCATGTCGTGGCGCAGGCGACGGATGCGCAGGGTGCGACGTTGACCCTTGCCGATGGTGGGACAGTGACGGCGCGGCTGATCGTTGGCTGTGACGGGCGGACCAGTGGGACCGCTGCGCGGGCCGGGATCAGGCGCACCAGGTGGGGTTACGGGCAGACGGCGGTGGTCTGTGCGGTGGCGCATGAAAAGCCGCATCACGGTATTGCACAGCAGTTTTTCATGCCGACCGGGCCGCTGGCAATTTTGCCGCTGACGGGCAACCGCAGTTCGATTGTGTGGAGCACGTCGGATGCTGATGCCACTGCCATGTTGGCGTTGGACAATGCAGGGTTTCTGGATGCGTTGCGCCCGGCTTTCGGGTCGTTTCTGGGGGATATCTCGCTGCTCGGGTTGCGGTCGGGTTATCCGCTGGGCCTGACGTTGGCGCAGCGATACGTTGCGCAACGCGTGGCGCTGGTCGGCGATGCGGCGCATGGGATTCACCCGATTGCCGGGCAGGGGCTGAATGCGGGTCTGCGCGATGTGGCGGCATTGGTGCAGGTGCTGGGTGCAGCGCGGGGACGTGGAGAGGATTGGGTGGGGCCACAGGTGTTGGCCCGTTACGAAGATTGGCGGCAGCCCGAGACAAGGACGCTGGCAGTGGCGACGGATGTGTTCAACCGCCTGTTTTCAAACGACAATACGCTGCTGCGTATGGTCCGCGATCTGGGCATGGGCGCGGTCAACGCGATGCCGGGTTTGCGACGCGGGTTGATCCGCGAAGCGGCGGGGCTGGGCGGGGAGATGCCGGAGTTGATGCGGGGTTAGGTGCGGACCTACTCCAGGACTCGGGCCTCGTCGATCAGCATCACCGGGATGCCGCCCCGGATCGGAAAGGCAAGCCGGGCGGATTTTGATACCAGTTCCTGCTTGTCCGCATCATAGGACAGCCTGGCGTGGGTCTGCGGGCAGACCAGTGCCTCGAGCATTTTGGGATTGAAGGCGCTCATTGGATGACCTCGTCGCCGTCCCCGGCCCGCAGGGCAAATTCGATCAAGGTGATCAGCGTTTCACGCCGGGTGGTCAGCGAGGGTGCCTCCAACAATGCCTGTTTGTCTTCGGGGTCGAAGGGGCAAAGCATCGACAGGGAATTGATCAGCAACTCGTCTTCTGCCGCCTCGAGGCTGTCCCAGTCGGTCGACAGCCCCCGCGCCTCGAAAAACCGATCGAGGACATTCAGCAGCGCGGTGCGGTCGAGCCCGGAATCGCGTTCGGTCGGGCCAAGGTCGCGGTCGAACCCCTGCCAATCGACGCGGCAACGGCGGTAGGGGGTGAACCCGTCAATCTCTTCGATCATCCGGAACCGGGACATGCCTGACAGGGTGATCATGTAACGCCCGTCCTCGGTTTCGGAAAACCCGGTCAGTCGCCCGGCGCAGCCGATCGAATGCAGGCCCGCGCCGCGCCCCTCATAGGGCTGGATCATGCCGATCAGGCGGGTTTTGGTTTTCAGCACGTCATCGAGCATCGCGAGGTAGCGCGGTTCGAATATCTGTAGCGGCAGGCGCGAACGCGGCAGCAGCAGGGCACCCGGCAAAGGGAAAACCGGAATCGTTTCGGGCAGGTCTGTGAAGTTCATCATGCCCGACAACCTAGTGTTCCCCCAGCCTTAGGCAAATATCAGCGATGACAACTTGCGCCGCCCGTTCAGGACGATGGGGTCGGTCGGTTTTAGGGCGTCGAAAATCTGGAATAACTGGGTTTTGGCGGCGCCTTGGTTCCAGTCGCGGTTGCGCGCGAACAGGTCCAGCAGGGTATCGACGGCCTGTTCCACATGGCCGTTGGCGTAGAGCGCGGTGGCAAGATCGAACTGGGCCTGATGGTCGCTCGGGTCGGCCGCGACCTTGGCCTGAAGGTCGGTGACTGGCCCGGCGTTGGCGGCCTGACGGGCGAGGACGATCTGGGCGCGGGCTGCTTCCAAAGGTGCGGCGCTGGCGATTGCGGCGGGGGCGCCGTTCAACACGGCCTCGGCCTGATCAATGTCGCCCATCGCGATGTGACAGCGCACCAGCCCGCCGTATGCCGCAGCGTTTTCGGGTTCTTCCTGTAGGATCGCCGCGAATGTTTCGGCCGCGTCGGTCGCGGCACCCTCGTCGAGCATGGTTTCGGCGGCGGCAATCGCGTCGGCCAGCGATTCTTCTTCCTCGGACGGTCCGGCAAGGTCGGCAATCTTGGTCACGAAGGCGTCGACCTGGCTGGGCGGCAGTGCGCCTTGGAACCCATCGACCGGCTGGCCTTTGTAAAAGGCAAAGACAGAGGGGATCGACTGCACCTGCATCTGGCCGGCGTAAACCGGGTTTTTGTCGACGTCGATCTTGACCAGTTTGACCTTGCCCTTGGCGCGGGTCACGGCCGCCTCGATCGATGGCCCGAGTGTTTTGCACGGGCCGCACCACGTTGCCCAGAAATCAACGATGACGGGGGTGGTCTGCGATGCCTCGATCACATCTTTCATGAACCCGGCATCAGTGCCTTCGATGATAAGGTCGGGGGCGGCGGGGGTTTTGGGGCCCAGTTCGAGCATGGCGGTCTCCTTTGGCGCGTGTTGGCCCCTATATGTGGGCAGGCGAGGCCAAGGCCAAGGGGGAAAGACACTTTACCGCCCGTGAACGTGGCCCTAGCGTGCCGGATATGAAAACACTTTTGACGTTTGGCGACAGCAACACGCATGGCACGCCGCCGATCACGGACCGCGCCGTTTATGGCCGCTTCGGGGCTGATGTGCGCTGGCCCGTGCTGGTGGCGCGGGCGCTGGGCTGGACGCTGGTCGAAGAAGGGTTGCCGGGGCGCACCACGATGTTTGCCGATACGGTGATGGGCGATTTCATGGATGGGCGGGTGGGGCTGAATATGGCGCTGCGCAGTCACGGCCCGATTGACGTGCTGACGATCATGCTGGGCACCAATGACGTCAAGACGATGTTCGGCGCTGCGCCCGAGGTGATTGCGGGCGGGCTGGCCAGCCTTTTCGCCATCGCCCACAGCGACGAGATGCAGACGCGCCACGGCGGGTTCAAGACGCTGGTGATCTGCCCGCCGCCGGTGATGGAACAGGGCGCCATCGTCGATGTGTTTTTCGGCGGGCGAGCGAAAGCGCTGGCGCTGCCGCCGCTTTACGCCGCGCTGGCCGCCCATTGGGGGGCGGGGTTTCTGGATGCCGGGGCGCATATCGGGGTCAGCCCGGTAGACGGGGTGCATCTGGACGCACAGGGCCATGCCGATTTGGCAAAGGCCGTCGCGGCGGCTGTTCTGGCTTTATAGTTCAAACGTCGCGAATACCGGGGCGTGGTCGCTGGGCTGGTGCCAGCCGCGCACGGTCCGCAGGATACGCGATGAATGGGCGGTGGTGGCGATGTCGGGCGTGGCCCAGATGTGGTCGAGCCTGCGCCCCTTGTCGCCTGCGTCCCAGTCGGGCGAACGGTAGGACCACCATGAATACAACGGCCCGGTAGGCATGTCGGCGCGGGTGACGTCGACCCATTGGCCGCTGTCCTGCACTTGGGCAAGGTGGTCGATCTCGATCGGGGTATGGCTGACGACCTTGAGCAGTTTCTTGTGATCCCAGACGTCATCGTCGCGCGGCGCGATGTTGAGGTCGCCGACGAGGATGGATTTCGCGGGTTTGTCACCGTGGAAATGGTCGCGCATCTGCGTCAGGTAGTCGAGTTTCTGCCCGAACTTGATGTTCTTTTCGCGGTCGGCTTCATCGCCCCCGGCGGGCACGTAAAAGTTGTGAATCGTCACGCCGTTATCCAGCCGCCCGGCGATATGGCGGGCGTGGCCAAGGGCGGCGAAATCATGTGCGCCGACTTCGGTGATCGGGCGCTTGGACAGGATGGCGACGCCATTGTAGCCCTTTTGGCCACGCCCGATCATATGGGTGTAGCCAAGGGCGCGGAATTGGTCCTGCGGGATCAGGTCAAGCGGGCTTTTGCATTCCTGCAGGCAAAGGATATCGGGCAATTCTTCGGTCATCAGCCTTGCGACCAAGGCTTCGCGCAGGCGCACCGAGTTGATGTTCCATGTGGCAAGGGTAAAGGGCATGGGCAGGCTCCGGCGGTTTGGTCGGACCCTAGGTGTATTGGCGGCGCATGGCCAGACCGGGCCTATTCGATCACGTAAACATCGCTGGCACAGACGTCGGCGCTGCCTTGGACGATGCGCTGGTCGCGCAGTTCGAACCGCAGGGTAAACGTGCAGATGTCGGCCCCGCCTGGCAGGTTCAGCACTGCGTTCGATCCGGGTGAGATCACGCCACCTGCGAGCAGATCGGCGCTTTCGGTTGGCGCGGCTGTTGCTGTCGGGGCGATTCCGGCAGACTGCCCGCTGCTTTCGGGTTCCGGCAGGACCGGAGTGGCGAAAAAGTGCATCACCATCGCGCCGCTGTTGTTGATAAGGGTGACAAGGGCGTCGCGCGGCGGGGCGACGGTCGGTTCAGCCGCGGGGTCGGTATCCTGCGCAAGAGCGGGGCCGGACAGGGCGGCGAGCAGGATAAGAATCGGTTTCAGGGTCATGGGTGGTCTGCCAGTCTGCGTGATGCCCAAATCCTACCCCGCAATCATGTCGAAATTACGTGGATCGGCCAGAAAAAAGCCCGGCCACAAGGGCCGGGCAAGTCCAACAGGGAGGTGATGCATTGACCCAAGCATCAGGGGCTGTCTGACGAACGTGCGTTGCCTGTAAAGGTTCCGCACGTCCGAATGGGTTTACGCGACCAGCCGATATCCGCCTGATTCGGTGACAAGAAGGCGGGCATTGGACGGATCCGGTTCGATTTTCTGGCGCAGCCGGTAAATGTGGGTTTCCAGCGTGTGCGTGGTGACACCTGCGTTATACCCCCAGACCTCGTGCAGCAGCACGTCGCGGGCGACGACGCCGTCGGTGGCGCGGTAGAGGTATTTCAGGATGTTGGTTTCCTTTTCGGTCAACCGCACCTTTTTGTCATCCTCGGTGATCAGCATCTTTTGCGCCGGTTTGAAGGTATATGGCCCAAGCTGGAACACCGCGTCTTCGGATTGTTCGTGGGTGCGCAGTTGGGCGCGCAGACGCGCCAGCAGGACCGGAAACTTGAACGGTTTGGTGATGTAATCGTTCGCCCCGGAATCTAGCCCCAGAATCGTGTCGCTGTCGGTGTCGTGGCCGGTCAGCATGACGATCGGGCATTTGACGCCCTGCTTGCGCATCAGTTTGCACAGTTCGCGCCCGTCGGTATCGGGTAGGCCGACGTCGAGGATCACCAGATCGTACAGGCCTTCGCGCGCCTTGGTCATCGCTTCGGCACCTGAACCGGCTTCGAACACGTCGAAATCTTCGGTCATGACAAGCTGTTCGCCCAGCGCCTCGCGCAGATCTTCGTCGTCGTCGACCAGAAGTATTTTCTTGAGTTGTCCCATGACAGCCTCCTTCGTGTTTGTGTAACGGACATGTGTTCAACACACGTATCCGACAAGCGTTGCTGCAAAACGCTCACGCTGACGTGTCGCAGGACCGTCATATGTTTCAATTGCTGACGGATGCGGCTATTTCTGCGGAGCAATCAGGCAGACAGGCATGAGTTTTTCACCGGACATCACCGAACGGCTGGCCCGCGCCCGTGCGGACCTGCGCATGGGCGTGCCGGTGGTGCTGGGCACGTCGCTGGTGCTGGCCGCCGAAACACTGGATGCGGGGCGGTTGGCGGATGTGAAGGGTTTGGCTGGGCCGGCAGTGCTGGCAATCACCGGGTGGCGTGCTGAAACCCTCAAGGCGCGGGCCTATGACGGCGATCTGGCGCGGATCGTGCTGCCGTCCGATGCGACGATCGATTGGGTGCGCGGTATCGCCGATCCGGCGGACGATCTGCGCGGGCCGATGAAGGGGCCGCTAAAGACGTTGCGCGAGGGGCCAGCCGAGACGCACCGGGCGGCGATTGCATTGGCCAAGGCCGCGCGGTTGTTGCCTGCTGTTTTGGTGGTGGAATTGCCTGATGCTGCGGGTTTTGCGGCGGCCCATGATCTGACGCGCCTGCCCGGCGATATGGGTGTCGCGCCGTTCAGCCCGTTGCACGCGGTCGTGTCCGCCCGCCTGCCGCTTGAGGTGTCCGAGGCCGGACGCCTGCATATCTTTCGCCCGGACGATGGGGCCGAGGAACACTACGCCGTGGAAATCGGCCGCCCCGCACGTGATGAACCCGTGCTGACGCGGCTGCATTCGGCCTGTTTTACCGGCGATCTGCTGGGGTCGTTGAAATGCGATTGCGGGCCGCAGTTGCGCGGGGCGCTGGCGCAGATGGGGGCAGAAGGCGCGGGGGTGCTGCTGTATCTCAATCAGGAAGGGCGCGGCATTGGTCTGGCCAACAAGATGCGCGCCTATTCGTTGCAGGATCAGGGGTTTGACACGGTCGAGGCGAATCATCGCCTTGGCTTTGCGGATGACGAGCGGGATTTTCGCATTGGGGCCGAGATTTTGAAACGGTTGGGGTTCAGCGCGGTGCGCCTGCTGACCAACAACCCGGCCAAGGTGGCGCGGATGCAGGACTGCGGCATCGACGTGGTCGAACGGGTGCCGCTCAAGGTCGGGGAAAACCGGCACAATCATCATTATCTGGCGACCAAGGCGGCGAAATCGGGGCATCTGCTGTGACGCCCGCCGATCTGGTGGTGACGCCGACCGGGTTGCGGTTTGCCGGGTGGCGATTTCCTTGTGTGATCGGGCGGGGTGGGTTGACCGATGCCAAGGCTGAAGGTGACGGGGCAACCCCATGTGGGGTGCATCGCATTACAGGGATGCTGTACCGCCCTGACCGAATGGCGCGCCCTGCCGATTGGGCGGTGCCGATCCGCCCCGGCGATCTGTGGTCGGACGATCCTGCTGATCCGGATTATAACCAGCTTGTGCGCGTGCCGCATGGCACCAGGCACGAGGCGCTGCGCCGCGCGGACCCGATGTATGATCTGATCCTGCTGACTGATTGGAATAGGCTTGGGGTGCCGGGGCGTGGGTCGGCGATATTTGTGCATCAATGGCGGCGGCAAGGGTATCCGACGGCGGGATGCGTGGCGTTGCGGCGGGATCATCTGCGTTGGATCGCGGGGCGGATCGGGCCGGGGGCGCGGCTGATCGTTTCCGGCTTCACTTTGCAATAACAACTCCCCCCTCGGTGAATACCGCAAAGCGGTTTTCACCTTGAGGGGCCGCACTTTCAGCCCGCGCCACGGTCTCCGAATATCGCCGATCCGACGCGCACGTGCGTTGCGCCCAGCGCGATGGCGGTTTCGAAATCGGCGCTCATCCCCATCGACAGGCCGGACAGACCGTTGCGGGCCGCCATCGTGGCGAGCATGGTAAAGTGCGGCGCCGGGTCTGCGTCGGCGGGCGGGATGCACATCAGACCGATCACGGGGAGGTCGAGGGCGCGGCAGTCGGCGACAAAGCTGTCGACATCAGCGCAATCCACCCCGGCCTTTTGCGGCTCGTCGCCGGTGTTGACCTGCACGAACAGGTCGGGGCACTGGCCGATCTCTTGTGCCAGACGGGCGATGGTGCTGGCCAGTTTCGGGCGGTCGAGGGTGTGGATGACCTGCGCCAGGTCCATCGCCGCGCGGGCCTTGTTGGTTTGCAGCGGACCGATCAGGTGCAGCACCGCGTCGGGGTAGGCGGCGCGACAGTCCGGCCATTTCGACGCCGCCTCCTGCACCCGGTTTTCGCCAAAGTCGCGGTGGCCCTGTTGCAGCACCTGCAGGACACGTTCAGCGCCTTGCGTCTTTGACACCACGATCAGCCTGGCGGATTGCGGCAGACGCCCGGCCCCGATCAGGGCGGCGTCAATTCTGCGTTGGACATCGGCGAGTGACATGGGGCCTCGGGGGATCAAATGACTATCCTTTGACAAACACCCTCCGCGACAAAAAGAAAAGAGCGGGCCAAGGCCCGCTCTTTCCAGATTCAGCCGATCCTGCGGGATCAGAAGTTGAACGTGACACCGATGTCGCCACGGGTCAGCTTGTTGAAGCCCTGCTCGATCCCGGCCGACAGCACTGCGCCGCCCAGATCGTAGCCAACGCCGATGCCGTATGCGGTGTCGCTGTATGACACGCCCGGAGGCAGTATCCCACGGTCGATATCCAGGTTGGTGACGTAGGCGAGCGCGCTGATCTGGCCAAAGTCACGGCTGCCGTACAGCGTGATCGAAGTGCCGTTGTCGACAACGTCCCCCGGAAGCGGGCCGTCAACATAGTTGCCATTGTCGTTGTAGTTCAGGCCGACATTGGTGTTTTCGTCGATCGCGTAAGCGGCGCCCACAAAGGTCAGATTGTTGCCGCTGATGCCGCCGGCATCTTCCGCATAGGCTGCGGCGACAGTGAAGGCACCCATGGTGTAGTCGACCGAGATGCTGGTTTCGACGTTTTCGTCGCTGTTGCCATTGGCCGCGTTAATGTCGACCGCGTTCTGGTCAGGGTCGATATACGACAAACGGGCGTTCAGGCCACCGACCGAATAGGACACCAGGACACCGATGCGGTTGATGTTGCTGGCGCCGTAGGGGCCGGAGTTGAACCCATAGTAGTCACCAAGCGGATCACCGAACGAACGCGACAGGAAGCCGACCTCGGGGTTGTACATCAGCGCGACCGAGTCATAGGCGGTGTTGGCGTTACCGACTTCGACGCGCAAGCCTTCGTAGGTCACGTAGACCAATGCGGGGCTGAGGGCGGCGCCGGTCTGGCCGTTCGAGTTCTGCATCCGGATCCGACCACCAAAGGCCACGCCGCTGTCAGTTTCGACGCTGGCGTCAAAGTTCAGACGCAGGCGGTAAACCAGCCGCGTCTCGCTCGACGAGGCAGGAAAGGGGAAAACGGCTGTCGGATGGTTTTCCTGATAGCTCAGACCGAAACGGCCGCTACCACCCACGGTGACGTCTGCCGCAGCGATGCCGGCGGTCAGCATCAGAGCTGTCGTGGCAAGAAATGCGTTTTTCATGTTGTTTGTTCCTCGATTTTTTTCAAGTGGCACCCGGCTCGGTCTACGCCAAGCAAGATATGCACCCTCTTTCGGACCAAGCGGCGACCAATGCAATGGAAAGGGGCGGCAGCGGGCGAGGAGCGGAATTTTTGATGCAGTCATGCCACAGTGCCGCCGCAGTCTGAACCGCCCCTGCGCGACACGCGTCTGGGTGCGGACTGACACCGGCCCTTGATTGCAGGGAAAAACCTTGTCGCCCTCAAACCCTTGGGCTAAGCACAGGACAAGAGATTTTGGGGCAACAAGATGACCATTTTGCGTGGCTTTCGGATTTTGGCATTGGGCGGTCTGCTGGCTGCCGTGTCGGCCTGCGGCATTCTTGGCGGCGGTGGGCGGGGTCTCGGACCGGCCGCTGCGGTCGATACGGCCGGTCAGACCCGCCAGACCCGCGAAGAGGCGGACCAGAAAACCAACAACATCTGGCAGTTCTTCAGGAATCGCCCGGCTGCGGGTACGTCGATCGAGGTCAACAGGTTCCTTTGGGACGCGTCGCTGGACGTCCTGTCGTTCCTGCCTGTCCAAAGTGTCGATCCGTTTACCGGCGTCATCGTCTTTGGTTTCGGCACCCCGCCCGGCGGCGGGCGCCCCTACCGCGCCACGGTCCACATCAGCGATGCGGCACTTGATGCGCGGTCGCTGAATGTCGCCATTCAGTCGCAGGGCGGTCCGGTCAGCCCGGAAACCCAACGCGCGGTCGAAGACGCCATTCTGGGTCGCGCCCGCCAGATTCGGATCGGCGACAACAGACTCTAGCAGCGCCGGGCCGAATAGAATAGATACGCGCCGGGCCAGCACAGCCCGGCGTTTTCATGCCAAAGGACCGCGTTGCCATGATTCTCTATTCGGCCAAGGACATCGAACCCAAGTGGCAGGCCGCGTGGAGCGATGCCCGAACCTTTCTGGCCGTCCGCAGCGACGACAAACCCAAGTATTATGTCCTCGAGATGTTCCCCTATCCGTCGGGCAAGCTGCACATGGGCCATGTGCGCAACTATGCGATGGGCGATGTCATTGCCCGCTACAAGCTGGCGACTGGTCATGCGGTGCTGCATCCGATGGGCTGGGACGCATTCGGGATGCCTGCCGAAAACGCGGCGATGACGACCGGGGTTCACCCCAAGGACTATACCTATGGCAACATCGCCCAGATGAAGGCGCAGTTTGCGCCGCTGGGTCTGTCGTTCGACTGGACCCGCGAATTCGCCACCTGCGACCCGGAATATTATGGCCAGCAGCAGGCGCTGTTTCTGGATTTCCTGAAGGCCGGGTTGATCTATCGCAAGAAGGCCGTGGTGAACTGGGATCCGGTCGACATGACTGTGCTGGCCAACGAACAGGTGATCGACGGCAAGGGCTGGCGGTCGGGCGCTGATGTGGAACGGCGCGAGCTGGTGCAGTGGTTTTTCAAGATTTCGGATTATTCGGGGGAATTGCTGGCGGCGTTGGACGGGCTGGATAACTGGCCGGCCAAGGTCAAGCTGATGCAATCCAACTGGATCGGCAAATCGCGCGGCTTGCAGTTTGCGTTTTCGCTGGTGGACGAACCGCAAGGCCACGACCGGATCGAGGTCTATACGACAAGGCCGGATACGTTGATGGGCGCGTCGTTCGTTGCCATCTCGCCCGATCATCCGCTGGCGAAAGGTTTGGAGGACGACCCGGCGGTTGCCGCGTTCAATGCCGAATGTCGCAAGGGCGGCACGACCGAAGAGGCATTGGAAAAGGCCGAAAAGCGCGGGTTCGATACCGGGCTGACCGTGCTGCATCCGTTCGATACAGCGTGGGAATTGCCCGTTTACATCGCCAACTTTGTGTTGATGGACTACGGAACTGGCGCGATTTTCGGCTGTCCGGCGCACGACGAGCGGGATTTCGATTTTGCGACGAAGTATGGGTTGCCGATCATCCCGACATTCTTGTCCGACGCCGAAACCGATCCGGTGCTGACCGAGGCCTATGTGCCCGCCAAGACCGAGGTGGTCGCCTATGTCAAAGGGTTCGCGGGCGACCAGATGCAGACCGGCAATGCCGCCATCGAGGCGGCGATCGGGTTTTGCGAGGCGAATGGCGTCGGTGGAGGTGTCACCAAGTTTCGCCTGCGCGATTGGGGTTTGAGCCGTCAGCGGTATTGGGGTTGCCCGATTCCGGTGGTGCATTGCCCTGATTGCGGCGTGGTGCCCGAGGACAAGGCGAATTTGCCGATCGAGTTGCCCTATGACGTGACGTTCGACGTGCCGGGCAATCCGCTGGATCGGCATCCGACATGGCGCGATTGTGCTTGCCCCAAATGCGGGGCGGCGGCGCAGCGCGAAACGGATACGATGGATACATTCGTCGATTCGTCTTGGTATTACGCCCGGTTCACCGCGCCGCGTGCGACGACGCCGACCGTGCTGGACGATGCGGCCTATTGGATGAACGTCGATCAGTATATTGGCGGGATCGAACATGCGATCTTGCACCTGCTGTATTCGCGGTTCTTTGCCCGCGCGATGCATGTAACCGGACATTTGCCGGAAATGGCGATCGAGCCGTTCAATGCGCTGTTCACGCAGGGGATGGTGACGCATGAGATTTATGCCTCGGAAGGGCGAACCGGGCCAATTGATCCTCGGGGTGAAGGCATTGGTTTCACCAAGTATCATTTTCCCGATGAAATTATTCGCCGCGATGGAGGCGCATATCTCTCAGACGGCACTGCAGTCGAAGTGATCTCGTCGGCTAAGATGTCCAAGTCGAAGAAGAATGTCGTCGATCCCGACGCGATCATCGCGCAATACGGTGCCGACACCGCCCGTTGGTTCGTACTGTCCGACAGTCCGCCGGAGCGGGATGTGGAATGGACGGCGTCGGGGGCCGAGGCGACGGCGCGGCATTTGGCGCGGGTGTATCGGGTGGCGTCAGAGATTGCGGCGATGGACGATGGGACCGGGGCGGGTGACGCGGACCTGATCCGCACCATGCACAAGACCATTCACGAGGTGACGCTGGGCATCGAATCGTTCGGGTTCAATGCGGCGATTGCCAAGCTGTATGGGTTTACCAGCGCGTTGATGAAATCCGACGCGGGCGGGGCGGCGAAAAAGCAGGCGGTGCGGGTGCTGGCGCAGTTGATGTCGCCGATGACCCCGCATCTGGCCGAGGAGATTTGGGCGATGCTGGGTGGCACGGGGCTGATCGCCGTGGCCCCTTGGCCCGTCGCCGACCCGGCGATGCTGACCGAGGACACGATCACGCTGCCGATCCAGATCAACGGTAAACGCCGGTCGGAAATCGCCGTTCCGGTGGATATGCCCAAGGATGCCATTGAAAAACTGGCGCTGGCGGACGAGGCTGTCATCAAGGCGCTGAACGGGGCGGCGCCGAAAAAGCTGATCGTTGTCCCCGGCAGGATCGTCAATGTGGTTATCTGACCCCGCCCGCCTGACCCGCCGCTGCGCCCTGCTGGGGGCGCTGGCGCTGGCAGGCTGCGGGTTCACGCCGGTCTATGGGACCGGGGGCGCTGGAGGCGCGCTGCGCGGGACCGTGGCCTATCAGGTGCCGGAAACGGTCGATGGCTACATCCTTGGCAAGCGTTTGCAGGACCGGCTGGGCCTGACCGACAGCGCGGCCTATGTGCTGGCAGTGACGATCACCGTGACCGAGGCGGCGGGGGCAATCGACCGCACCAACACATCGACCCGGATCAGCCTGCCGGGCACGGCGGCGTGGACCCTGACCGGTGTTGACGGTGCGATCCGCGCGCAGGGCGAGGTGAGCGCGTTTACCGGTTATTCCAACACCGGCAGCACTGTGGCGACGCGCACTGCCCGCGAAGACGCGCGCGCCCGCCTGATGACCACGCTGGCCGATCTGATCGTGACGCGGCTTTACGCCAGCGCGGTCTGATGAAACTCGCCCCCCGCGACGCCCCCGGCTATCTGCGCAAGCCTGACCCCGACAGCGTCGGACTGCTGATCTACGGGGCGGACCCGATGCGCGTCGCCAGCGCCCGCCAGCAGGTCATCGCCGCGTTGGTCGGGCCCGAGGGCGAGGCCGAGATGCGCCTGACCCGAATCGCGGCGGGCGAACTGCGCAAGGACGCCGCCCTGCTGAACGACGCGACCAAGGCGCAAGGATTCTTTCCGGGGCCGCGCGTCGTCTTGGTCGAGGATGCGACCGAAACCGCGGCGCCGGTGATTGCCGATGCCCTGTCCGACTGGCGCAAGGGCGATGCGCAGATCATCGTGACGACGGGTGGTCTGACTGCCAAATCGGCGCTGCGCAAGTTGTTCGAGGGGCACAAAACAGCCTTGGCATTGGGTCTTTACGACGATCCACCGGGACGGGACGAGATCATGACCGCCCTGGCCGCTGCCGGGCTGCGCAATGTCGGAACCGATACGATGGCCGTGCTGACCGCGCTGTCGCGGCAGATCGAACCCGGGGATTTTCGGCAAACCATCGAAAAGCTGGGTCTGTATAAACATGGCGATTCAACGCCCCTGACTCCCGACGATATCGCCGCCTGCGCCCCGCAATCGACCGAGGCCGATCTGGACGACGTGCTTGCCATCGTCGCTGACGGAAAAACCGGCGAACTCGGGCCAGTGCTGCGCCGCCTTTATGCCCAGGGGATGACGCCGGTGACGCTGTGCATCGGGGCGACCCGGCATTTCCGGACCCTGCACAGCGCGGCCTCCGATCCCGGCGGGGCAGCGTCGGGGGTCGGCAAGTTGCGCCCGCCTGCCTATGGACCGCGCCGCGACGCGCTGGTGCGTCAGGCGTCGACATGGGGGCGCGACCGGCTGGAGCGGGCGCTGGGCGTGCTGACCGATACCGATCTGCAACTGCGATCCGCCGCCGAGGTGCCGCGCCCGGCTCTGATCGAACGGGCGCTGATCCGGCTGGCGATGATGGGCCAGCCACGGTAGGGCCGTTGCGGCGGGTTTCGGGCCGCCATATGCTTCGCAAAACTGGGGCGGGGCCGATGACCAAGCATATCCTTCTGACCGGCGGCGCGGGCTTTATCGGGTCGCACTGCGCGGCGGCGCTGACGGACGCGGGGTATCGCGTCACCATCCTTGACGATTTTTCCAATGCCAAGCTTTCGGTGCTGGACCGGCTGGCGATGCTGACCGGCAAGGGGCAGATCGCGCTGGCGCGGGGCAGCATCATGGACGCCGCATTTCTGGAAGCGACGTTCGGGGCGGACCCCGTCGACGGGGTCATCCATCTGGCGGCGAAAAAGTCGGTGGGCGAATCGATGGCCGATCCTTTGACGTATATTGACACCAACATCGGCGGGTTGACCCGGCTCATGGCGGCGATGGCGGCGCATGGGGTGTTCCGACTGGTGTTTTCGTCGTCGGCCACGGTTTACGGCGACCCCAAGGTGTTGCCCTTCACTGAAGGCATGACGCGCAGTTTTGCCAATACCTATGGGTTTACGAAACTGGTCGGCGAACAGATCTGCGAACAGGTGGCCGCGGCTGATTCCCGTTGGGCGATCGGCATTCTGCGTTATTTCAACCCGGTCGGGGCGCATCCCAGCGGGCTGATCGGCGAGGACCCGAACGGCGTGCCGTCCAACCTGATGCCTTACGTGGCGGCGGTGGCCATCGGCGATGCCCCGGTGCTGAACGTCTATGGCGATGATTACGACACGCCGGACGGGACGGGTGTACGCGACTATATCCACGTCTGTGATCTGGCCGAAGGACACGTGCAATCGCTGCGGGCCCTTCTGGAAAGTGGGGCCGGGCATACGGTGAACCTTGGCGCCGGGAGGGGGTATTCGGTGTTCGAGGTTATTCGCGCCTACGAGGCGGCGTCGGGTCGACCCGTACCCTACGTCACCAAACCGCGCCGTGCGGGCGATATCGCTGCTTTCTGGGCCAGCACGGACACGGCGGAAAAGGTGCTGGGGTTTCGCGCCAGGCGCGGGCTGGCGGAGATGTGCGCCAGCAGCTGGGCGTGGACGCAGGCGCGGTCGAAGGCGAACTGGTAGTCCCGAGACGGCGCGGTCAGCTGCCTAAACAAGTCGACTGTCCAAACGCAAAAAGGCGGGACTTGCGACCCGCCTTGTGCAGACTTTGGCCGACCGAAGTGTCGATCAGTCAGCAGTCCCCGAAGTCGACGAGGACGACGACGACGAAGCGAGGGCTGCGATGGCCGCAAGAGCCAGGCCAGCGGCAATGTAAGGACCGGCATTGCCCAGCGAACCCATCACAGCCATCGGTGCGGGCGGCGGGGCTACGTAGGTGTCTTGAATTGCGGGG
>JBBSBK010000037.1:0-31024 GCA_038251315.1 Rhodobacterales bacterium
CATGGCGGCGCGGGCAATGACTTCATCTACACCGATGGCGGTCTCGACACCGTCGAGGGCGGCGTCGGCGACGACACGATCTATGCCAGCGCCGGGGCAGATACCTTCGTCGTCCGCGATGGCGATGGCAGCGATACGATCATGGCCTTCAACACGTCCGAGGGCCGCCTCGCCTTCGACATGGCCGAAATCACCCAGTATCAGGACGTGCTCGACCGGATGACGCAAACCGGCAACGGCACCTTCATCACCTTCGACAACGGACAGCGCCTGTTCCTTTCCCACGTCTCGAACGCTACCCTCGGGCCGTCCAACTTTTCCTATTCCGCCGGGCCGGTCTGTCTTTTGGCAGGCACGTCGATCCGCACCGAACGCGGTGACATTTCGATCGAGGCGTTGCGCCCCGACGATATCCTGTGGACCAAGGATCGTGGCTGGCAGGCCCTTCGGCTTGTGGTTCTGGAAACCATGGTCTTCACTGGACGCGACGATGCCGCCAAGCCTGTCATGATCCCGAAAGGCGCTTTGGGCAACAATATGCCCTACCGTGATCTGATCGTCTCGCCCCAGCACCGCGTGTTGCAGATCCTGCCCAAGACGAAAGAAGAGGTGCTGGTGCCGGCCATCAAGCTGATCGGCCAGAACGGCATCCGCCGGATGCGCGGCAAGAAGCGGGCCGAATACCTCAATGTCGTGATGGAACATCATTCCATCATCCAGGCGGCGGGGTGCTGGGTTGAAAGCCTGCTGGTGACCAGCCGCAGCCTGTCGCGGCAGACAGCGGCGGCCAGGCGCTTGCTTGACCATGCGGCGGCCATGAAGCCCGCGCGCCGGGTCGAGCAGAAGGGCGTCCGACCCCGGCACATCCGATCCGCCTGACGAAAAAGGGCGGCCCGATGCGGACCGCCCCCAGTCATTTAGCCCGCTTCGGGTCGATCAGACCTCGACGGTCTCGGCCGCGATGGCGCGGGCATTGCCCTTGCCGATCTCGATCCGGCGCGGCTTCAGCGCCTCGGGCACTTCGCGCACAAGGTCGATGTGCAGCATGCCGTCGGTATGGGCAGCCCCGGTGACCCGAACGTGGTCGGCAAGATGAAACCGGCGTTCGAATGCGCGGGTGGCGATGCCGCGATGCAGATAGACCCGCTCGCCCTCGGCCTCGGATTTGGTGGCGCTGACCAGCAGGGCTTTTTCACGGACCTCGACCGTCAGGTCGGCATCCGAAAAGCCCGCGACGGCAATCGAAATCCGCCAGCCGTCGTCGCCGGTCTTTTCGATGTTGTAGGGGGGATAGGTTTGATTGCCCGCATCATTGGTCAACACGCGGTCCATCAGGTCGGCGATCTGGTCGAAACCGACGGTGGCGCGGTACAGCGGGGCTAGGTCGAAAGTACGCATTGGGTCATCCTTTTCAAGCGATAACAATGTGATGCCTTCCCATGCGGGACAGGCGGTTGGTGGTGTCGCGGCCCATCATTGGCACCGCAACAAGAGTCATCTGGGAAGCCGCTGCGTGGGTTTCAACCCCCCGAGGTGGACGTTGCAGGACTGACGAACTTGGCCCCCGTGTCGTTGCGCTGGCCGGGGCCGACGACGCGCACTTGGGTTGGCGCAGGGCTTTGAAATACTCCGGCACCGGCAGCCAAAAGACCGCGCAGCCGCGTCAGCGGTTCAGCCAGTGCCGTGCCGATTGACACCTGCCGCCCATCCATTTCGGCCTTGGCCGACACCACCGAAACGATGCTGGCAACCCCGTTACTGATCTGGAACACCGGCGCGCCCGACGATCCGAAATCGACATCGCACGACATCACAAGCACGCCGTCCTGCTGGCCCAGCACGGCGCAGACATCTTGCAAAGACGCCGCATATTCCCGGTTGCGGGCATAGGACACGACCGACACCTCGTCCCCCGTGGCGATCCGGTCGAGGGTCGCAAAGGGGATCACTTGGGTCATGCGGATCGGTTGGACCAGTTCCAGCAGGGCCAGATCGAACCGCGAATTGGCCGCCGTGGGCCGCCCAAGGTTCACATAATCCGGTTCAACCACCGCCCGCCGCACCGCCCGGTAGGCCAGTGCGCGGCCATTGCGCAGCCCGGCCTGAAATTCGATCCGCGCCGGGTCGATCCGCACGGCAGTGTCCCGGTCGAACAAACAGTGCGCCGCTGTCAGCACCAGATCGGGGGCGATCAGGGTGCCGGTGCAAAACCCCTTGCCGTCGATATCCAGCCGCCCCACGGCCTCCCAGCCGCGACTGTCGTCGCCGGTCTGGAATGTGCGCAGGGCGCTGTCCTGTGCTTGGGCCACAACCGTAAACCCCAGCCAGAAAACGACTGTCAAGAAACGCATTTGAAATCCCTGCCAACTGCCCCGCATCTTTAGCGCGCGGATACGGCGACAATAGGGCATCAGCGCAGAATTGGAACCGCGGGTTTTGACGTCGCAACACCTATGGCCGGCGGGATCGGCCCGCCTGTTGCCCAGTCGAGCAGTTCGACCGTATGCACCACCGGCACGCCTGTGGCGCCGCCGATCTGCATCATGCAACCGATGTTCCCGGCGGCGATGATCTCCGGGCGCACGGCCTCAAGCGTGCTGACCTTGCGCGCCTTCAACTGTCCCGAAATCACCGGCTGCATCAGGTTGTAGGTGCCCGCCGACCCACAGCACAAATGGCTGTCGACGGGTTCCAGCACGGTGAACCCGGCGCGCTTCAGGAGGTCCTTTGGCAAGGTCTTGATCTTCTGGCCATGTTGCAGGGAACAGGCGGCGTGATAGGCGACGCGCATGTTCTTGTCGGTTCCTGCGGGCAGGTCCAGCGTCATCAGCACCTCGGATACGTCCCGCGCGATGGCACTGACCCGTGCCGCATCCGTCGCCAATCGCGTGTTGCGGAACATATGCCCGTAATCCTTGACAGTCGTGCCGCAACCGGAGGTGTTGATGACGATGGCATCAAGGCCCGCACCATCCATTTCAGCCACCCAAGCGCGGATATTCTTGGCTGCCGTTGCATGGCTTTCGGCCGTCTTGCCCATGTGATGGGTCAGCGCGCCGCAGCAGCCCGCACCCTGTGCCACCACCACCTCTGCCCCGAACCGGGTCAGCAGGCGGATCGTGGCATCGTTGATATCGGTATTCAGCGCCCGTTGCGCACAGCCGGTCATCAGGGCCACGCGTATCTTCTTGTCCTTCGTGGCAAAGGTCTGCGGATCGTCGTTGCGGCTGACGGGCGGGATGCGGCGCGGTGCCATTTCCAGCATCGCCCGCAGGCGCGGATCGGGCATCAGACGGGCAAAGGGCCGCCCGATCTTGGCGCCCAACAGGGCCAGCCGGAACCGCCCCGGATAGGGTAGAATTTTCGCCAGCACCCACCGCAACATGCGATCCGACAGCGGGCGCTTATAAGTGTTTTCAATGTATTCGCGGGCATGATCCACCAGATGCATGTAATGGACGCCGCTGGGGCAGGTGGTCATGCAGGCTAGACACGACAGGCAGCGGTCGATATGTTTGACCGTCTTTGCATCCGGCACGCGTTCGTTTTCCAGCATGTCTTTGATAAGGTAGATGCGCCCGCGCGGGCTGTCCAACTCGTCGCCCAGCACCTGATAGGTCGGGCAGGTCGCAGTGCAGAACCCGCAATGGACGCAGGCGCGCAAAATCTCGTTGGCGCGCGCGGTGCCGGGGTCGGTCAACTGGTCGGGGGTGAATGTGGTCTGCATCAGGTCATCAACCCCGGATTAAGGATACCGCGCGGATCGAATTTCGCCCGCAACCCCGCACCGATGGCGGCCAGCGCGGCCGGTTCGGGCTGAAACGACGGGACTGCGCGGCGCACTGCCTCGGGTGCCTTGACCAAGGTCGCGTGCCCGCCATGTGTCGCGGCAAAGCGGCGCAGATCGTCCAGCCCCGCCGCATCTGTCGCCGCCCACACCAGTCCGCCACCCCAGTCGGCCAGCATCGGGCAAGGCGGCAAGGTCTGCACCAGCGCGACCAGATCGGACGGTTTGATCGACAGGCGCACCACCATCGGCGCGACGGCAAAGGCCGCCACATCGCGAATATCGCGCCAGATCGCCGCCGACGCATCCGGATCGTCGACGACGTCGATGGCGCCAAAGGGTGTCAACACATCGCGCAGCCGGGTCGCCCGGTAAGTAACGGACGCCGCGAACCCTTCAAGTCGCAGATGTACCGGGCCGCCTCTGGTCAGATCGCCGGGGCCAAACGCCGCCCCCGTCACCTCGAAGGGCGATCCAAGGGCTGCCGCCATCGCCCCGACGGCCTTGCCGACGTCGCGGACCTGCACGCGCAGCGTCGCTTGGGTTTCCGGCACCGGCAGGACCTTGAACGCCACCTCGGTCAGCACGCCAAGTGTGCCCCACGATCCGGCCAGCAGCTTGACCAGATCGTAGCCGGTAACGTTCTTCATCACCCGCCCACCATTCTTGACGACGGTCCCCCGCCCGTCGACAAAGCGCACGCCCAGAATGTAATCACGGGCGGCACCCGCCTGTATGCGGCGCGGTCCGGCGTTGTTCATCGCAGCGACCGCACCGATGGTCGGCTCGCCCGTGGTGCCCAGCAACGCCCGATGATCCATCGGCTCGAACGCCAGCCGTTGCCCTTCGGCCGCAAGGGCCGCCTCGATCTGCACCAAAGGTGTGCCCGCCTGCACCACCATGGTCAGCGATCCGGGCTCGTACAGGCTGATCCCCGACAGGCCCGCCAGCGACAATGCCGCGGCCTGAACAGGTCGCCCGATCGGTCGCGTCCCGCCACCGTCAATCCGCAGATGCCCCGCAGCACCCGCGACAGCCTCGGCCAGTTCCGCCTCGCCGCTCGGTCTCAACACCGTACGTGCCTCTTCTTTTGGCCAGAAATATCCCGGGGGGAGGCGAAGCCGGGGGGCAGCGCCCCCCTCATCCGCGCCGCCCGGCACTGGCCGCCAGCGGAAACACCTTGGCCGGGTTCAACAGCCATCCCGGGTCGAATACATCCTTGACAGCCATCTGCGCCGCAAGGTCGGCATCCGAAAACTGCACGCCCATCAGGTCGCGCTTTTCGATCCCGACACCGTGTTCGCCGGTCAGGCATCCGCCGACTTCGACGCACAGGCGCAAGATATCCGCCCCCATCGCCTCGCACAGTTCCAGATCGCCGGGTTTGTTGGCGTCATACAGGATCAGCGGGTGCATGTTACCGTCGCCCGCGTGAAACACGTTGGCCACGTCCAACCCGTAGTCGACCGACAATTCACCGATCCGTTTCAGCACAAAGGGCAGCGACCCCACCGGGATCGTCCCGTCCAGACACATGTAATCGTTGATCTGTCCCATCGCGCCGAATGCCGATTTGCGGCCCAGCCAGATCCGCGCCGCCTCGTCGGCATCGCGGGCCTCGCGCAGTTCAACCGGGTTATGGCGGCGGGCAATGGCCATAATCAGCGCCAGTTGGGCGTCGATCTCGGCCGGGCTGCCTTCGACCTCGACGATCAGCAAGGCCTCGCACATCGGGTATCCGGCGTGGGCGAATGCCTCGCAGGCTTCAATGCAGGGGCGGTCCATGAATTCGATGGCGACAGGCAGGACGCCCGCCTTGATGATGTCGGACACGCAGGCGCCCGCAACCTCGTTGGAATCAAACCCCATCAGAACAGGCCGCGCCCCTTCGGGTTTGGGCAGGATGCGCAATGTCGCCTCGGTCACGACGCCTAACTGACCCTCGGACCCGCAGATCACGCCCAGCAGATCGTAACCGCCCGAATCCAGATGTGCGCCGCCGATCTCGACCACCGTGCCGTCCATCTGCACGAGCGTCACGCCCAGCAGGTTGTTGGTCGTGACCCCGTACTTCAGGCAATGCGCGCCGCCCGAATTCATCGCGATATTGCCGGCGATGGCGCAGGCAAGCTGGCTGGACGGATCGGGGGCATAAAAGAACCCGTGGGCTTCGACCGCACCCGTCACTGACAGATTGGTGCGCCCGGTCTGTACCCGGATCGTGCGATTGGCATAATCGGTTTCGATTACACCGTTCATCCGGGCAACCCCAAGGATGACGCTGTCGGCGGTCGGCATTGCCCCGCCCGCGAGCGATGTGCCCGATCCGCGCGGCACCACAGGCACGCCCATTTCGTGACAGACCCGCAGCGCGGCGGCGACTTCGGCAGTCGAGGCGGGCAGGACGGCACAAAGCGGGGCGCAGCGATAGGCCGACAGACCGTCGCATTCGTAGACACGGGTTTCGGCGGGGTCGTGGATCACCGCGTCGCGCGGCATGACCGCCTGTAGCCGCGCGACGATCTCAGCCTTGCGCGACAGGATCGCCGCATTTGGTACTGGCATGTCCATGTGAGACCCTCCGCCTGAATTGGTAAGATTATATGACCAATTTGTGGTTTTGGCAAGAGATACCGCGAAGGCGGAAATCGCCAGATCAAGCAACAGGTGCCACGGGCTGTTGTGACCGCCGCCGATCCTGATACCTGTCGGACTTGGATTGGGCTGCAAGAAAACTTTGCCTCAAAGACTAATTGAGGCTCCGCCAAAGTTTCAGGGACCAAACAAGGGGCTTAGTGGATCCGCCCACACCGCAAGAACGCCGGCACGGTCAGCGATAAGATGGGGTTCACCCCATCCGCCGCCCTTCGCGCAGCCACGCGCCGATGACCAGCAGCGCCGACAGCAGCAGGAACAGCCACGCGGGCAACAGTGCGTTGATCGTCAGATCCGCCGACTGATAGGCGCCACGCGGCAAAATCCCGATCCAGCCGCGCCCGGCAGCGGGGCGGCCTGCACGCACCTCGCGTAACGACGGCATGCCGTCCGACAGGGCCACGATCGCACCAAGGGTCGAATCCACCAGCGGTTGCAGCACTTCACCCGTCGCGATGGTCTGGGCGTATTCGCGCGGTGCGGTCGGCCCCAGCGCAATAACCGTTTCCTTGTCGCCTTCCTTCAACCGATACAAGCCCACCTCGGGCGCGTCCCACAGGGTTTCGAACCGCCCCGGGCTGACCTCGTCCAGCGTCAGCAGCGTTTCGGTCCCATCGGGGTGCGTTACCGTCACTTGCCCGATCTCGTCGGCCAGCGTGCGGCGGATGACCCGCATCGTCTGGCCCGCAGGTTCGACCCACAGCGATTCTTCTTCAAGCTCGGGTTCCTTCATCATCCAGTGGGCCAGACGGCGCAGCAATTCCAACTGCGGCCCGCCGCCCTCGTAGCCGCGATCCCACAGCCAGCTTTGGTCGGAATTGAGCAGCGCGACGCGGCCTTCGCCGACCCGGTTCAGCAAAAGCAGCGGGCGGTCGTCGGGACCGCTCATCACCGCTGTCGCCTCGGGTACGGGCACCGTGTCGACCATGCGGAACCAGCGACCCCAGCCGGCGCTGCCGTCGTCAGTCTTGGGCGACAGATCGGGAAGGCCCGCGGTGACGGGATGCCGCTGGCCGATGTCGGTCAGCATCGGTTTGAACCCCAGTTCATAGACCCGCGCCGTCGGTGCCCCCGGCAGGATATCGCCAAGTGGCGAGCGATAGATACTTTCCGCACCGCCATATTCCACCCCGGACGAAATCAGCAGCGCCCCACCGTTCAGTACATAATCGCGGATATTTTCCAGATACGTATTGGGCAGGATTCCCCGCCGCCGGTAGGTGTCGAAGATGATGAGATCGAAATCGTTGATCTTTTCCAAAAACAGCTCGCGCGTCGGGAACGCGATCAGCGACAGTTCGTCAACCGGCACGCCGTCCTGCTTTTCGGGCGGACGCAGGATCGTGAAATGGACGAGGTCAAGGCCCGCATCCGATTTCAGCAGGTTGCGCCACGTTCGCTCGCCCGCGTTGGGCTCACCGCTGACCAGCAGCACGCGCAGGCGGTCGCGCACGCCGTTGATCTGCACCACGGCGGCATTGTTGCGGTCGGTCAATTCGCCGTCCTGTACAGGTGTTGCGAATTGGAGCACGTTCATGCCCCCGTGCGGCAGGGTCACGGGCAGTTCGACGTCCTGCCCGACCGGCACCTGAAACGGCATCGGGTCGCCGCCGTCGATGGCGATGGTCAGATCGACGAAAGGTCCGGCGTCCGGCGCTGCCCCCTGATCGTCGATCCGCAAGGTCAGCGACACAGGCTCTCCCATGATCGCAAAGGCGGGGGCATTGGAAATGCTCAACCGCCGGTCCCAGTCTCCGGGTTGCCCGGTCAGCAGCGCATGCAGCGGCGCCACCAGCCCCGGCGCGCGTTCGATATCATGCACCCGGCCGTCGGTCAGCAGCACGATCCCAGCAATCCGGCCCTGCGGTTCTTCGGCCAATGCCGCAGACAGGGCCGTCATCAGCAGGGTGCCGCCGTCGCCCTCGGCGTCGCCGACCGTGACGGTTACAAGGTCGGTGTTCGGCCGCGCATCGACCTGCGCCTGTAGGTCCGCCAGTGCCGCTGCCGTCTGGTCGGCCCGGTCGCTGATCCGTTGGCTGGCGCTGTCGTCCACCACGGCGACGATGATGTCGGACAGGGGAATGCGTTCTTCTTGCTGCACGGACGGGTTGGCGATGGCAGCCAGCAAGGCCAGCCCGGCCAGTGCGCGCAGCCACCAGCCCGACAGTCGCCGCCAGACGGCGAACGCAACGCCCAAGGCCACCAGCCCCGCCAAAACATAAAGGCCCACCAGCGGCAGCAGCGGATCAAGGATCAATTGTCCGTTCATTGGCCCAGCCGATCAAGCAGTGCCGGCACATGCACCTGATCCGATTTGTAATTGCCGGTCAGCACGTGCATCACCAGATTGACTCCAAAGCGCAGCGAAATCTCGCGCTGGCGTTCACCTGCGGTGCCGCGCCCGACCGGAAACAGATAGCTGCCGCGTTCGTTCATCGCCCATGCGGATGCCCAGTCGTTGCCGCCGATCACCACCGGCGTCACCCCGTCGTTGAGGTTGCGAAACGGCATGCCGTCGGCCAGTTCGGCATCGGGTGGGGATGCCTCGACCCAGACGTCGCGGCTGGCATAGCGGCCCGGAAAATCCTGCAACAGATAGAAGCTGCGGGTTAGCACGTGATCGGCCGGTAGCGGTTCGATCGGCGGAATATCAAGGCCTGCGGCAATGGCCTGCAACTTGCGCCCCTCGGGGCTGGCAGACCCGAACCCGGCGGTATCGGCGTCGCGGGTGTCAAACAGGATCATGCCGCCCGATCGCAGATAGCGGTTCAGCTTGCCATAAGCCTCGCGCGAGGGCATCGCCTGACCCGGCGTGATTGGCCAATAGAGCAGCGGAAAAAACGCCAGTTCGTCGGTTTCGATATTGACGCCCATCGGCAGCCCCGGTTCGACCGAGGTGCGCCGATACAGCGTATCGGACAGCCCGAAAAGCCCCGCCTGCGCGGTGTCGTCGACCTGCGCGTCGCCGGTCAAGACATGCGCCAGAATAACCGTCTTGGTCGCCTGCAACGCAAACGCGTCAGCGGTTTGGGCCAGCCCGGTCTGCGGCTGGAACATCACCGCCAGCGCCAGCGCCGCCGCCACATCGGCACGCGGCCCGCGCAAACGGCCCGAAAGGGTCAGCGAGGCGATCATGTCGACCAACAACAGGGCAAGGGCAGCGGCCAGCAGCCAGCCTTTCAGCACGGTTTCGGAAACCACGGACAGGCCCTCGACCACGATCCGGGCGGGCCATGCGGCGGGGGCCAGTTGGGTATCGGCGGTGATGACGTTGACGGCAATACGCCGATCCTCGCCCGCATAAAGCCCCGGCGGCAGGGCCGGGCCGGGGATGCCGGTGGCCAGCACTTCGCCGGCGACACCCGGCAGCGTATCGGCGTCCGACAGGGAGCCGTAAGCGTCCAGCACCCGTTCGGGCAGCCATGTCGTGCCGTCAAGATCGGCGGCGTCAGGGGCGGCGGGGCGGGTCGAGACGGCAAGGCGTTCCAACATCTGCACGAACAGACCCGACAGGGGCAGCGACGACCATTCGGCGTTGGCAGTGACGTGGAACAGCACGATCTGCCCTTCGCCGATACCCTTGCGGGTGACCAGCGGCGTGCCGTCGGCCAGCGATGCGATGACACGGTCGGCAAGGGTCGGGTCGGGCTAGGCCATGACCTGCGCGGTGACGGTCACATCGTCGGAAATAAGCAGGCCGAAGAAGAACAAGGATTCGGCAAAAGGCGCCAGAACTTTCGGTTCCCCCCAACTCATCGCGCCGCCCACATTACGGCCGCCGGCGCGCAGGCGCACAGGCATCAGCGGGTCTTCGGTGGCACGGCCAAGATCGCTGGCGGCGACGCGCGACCCAGCGAAACGCAGCAGCATTCCGCCCTTGTCGATCCATGCCAGCATCGACTCTACCTCGGTCCCCGACAGGGTGGCGACATCGGCCAGCACGATCACGTCGGGGTTGGCCTGAATGATATCCTCGATGGTGCCGTCGATCAGGTCTGCGGTGGGTTCCAGCGCCTGTTGCAGGTAGAACAGCGGCGAGAGCAGTTCCAGCCCCTCGCGGTCGGACCCGCCCGCGATCAGCGCGACCTCGCGCCGTTTCAGGGCATCGTCGGTCAGGCTGACGGCCGCGGCAGAGCGCACGCCCGTCAGTTCGAACCGGGTAATCCGGTTGCGCAGTTCGGGCGGCAGGTTCAGCGCCACTTCGGCTTCGGCATTGCCCGGTTCAAAGATGATCGGTGCGGTGGCGAGTTGCCGTTCGACCCCGGCAGGGTCAAGACCGATGGCGGCCACGGTGGTTTCGGCTTCGCCGCCGATGGGGGTGCGGGTGGCGGGCACGATCACCTCGCCCGCGTCATAACGGGCGGGACGCAGCGCGAATGTCTGGCGCGGCGATTGAAAGACGCTGACCTGCCCGTGGGTTTCCAGCGCGGTCAGTAACGTGTCGCGGCTGTCACGCGCCAATCCGTCGGATAGCCAGAATGTATCGAAATCTCCAGTCAATGTGTCGGCCCAGGCGGTCAGCGCCACCGGGTCGGGTTCCCACGCAGCAGGGGCAAGGTTGGGCAGGCGCGTGGCCACGGCGTCGGCGGCCTGAAACGTGATCCCGTCGGGGGCTATGTCGGTCAGGGTGGTCACGGCGGCGGTGCGACCCATCCGCGATGCCTCGGACAACAGCGCGGCAATGCGGTCGCGCCGGGCCGGCCAATCGCGGGCATCGGCCCATGTGCCGTCGGCGACGATCAACAGCGGGCCGGTGCCAGTGCGTTCGGTCTGCGGGTTCAGGACTGGGCCGGCAAACCCGATGATGACGGCAGCGACGGCCAGCATCCGCAGCAACAGTAACCACCACGGGGTGCGATCGGTCTGGCTGTCGGCGTCGGTCAGGCCCAGCAGCAGCGCGACACCGGGAAACCGACGCCGGATCGGTGCGGGCGGCACCGCTCGCAGCAGAATCCACAGGATCGGCAGGGCGATCAGGGCCAGCAGCAGGGCAGGCGCGGCAAAGCCGATGGGGCCGAGGGTCCACATCAGGCGGTGGCCTGCTTGGCTGATCGCTGGGGCGCTGCCCCAGACCCCGGAGTTGTTATGGCAAAGTGAATATGAAGGATCATGTGCGCCGCTCCAACGCGCCGTAAAGCCACAGCAGGGCGGCGGTCGCGGGGGTGGCGGTATGGTGGGTGCTGAATTGCCAGCCGGTCATCCGGGCAAGGTGGGCCAGCCGATCCTTGCGCTGCGCAAGGCGGTCGAGGTAGCGGGCCTTGAGGTCGCCCGCCTTGAGGGTCTCGTGCCGCAGGCTGCCGCCCATCGATTCGAATACGGTGCGCCCGTCGAAGGGAAACGCTTCTTCCTGCGGATCGAGGATTTGTAGCAACGCCCCTTTTACCCCACGGTCAGCGGCGCGGGTCAGTGCGTCTTCGACCGGGGCCATGTCGCCAAGGAAATCCGACACGAACAGGGCGCGCGAATGGGGCAGCATGCCTTGGGTTTCGGGCGCGCCGTAATCGGTGCTGTCGTCCTGCGACAGGATCGCGGCCATCTGCATCAGCTGCGCCTCGCCCCGCCGGGGTGGCAGGCGCAGCCCGGTCAGCCCGACCCGTTCACCGCCGCGCAGCAGCATGATCGCGGTCGCCAGCGCAAGCGTGCGCGCACGGGTGCCTTTGGTCGGCAGGCTGGCGACCGATGCGAATCCCATCGCCGCCGCCTGATCGACCCAGAGGATCACCGATTGCGCGATCTGCCATTCCTTGTCCTGCACGAACGTCGCGTCCGACCGGGCCGACCGGCGCCAGTCGATACTGCGCAGCGTATCGTGGCTTTGCGCCGGGCGATATTGCCAGAACGTATCGCCAAGCCCGGCCCGCCGCCGCCCGTGATCGCCCAAAAGGACAGTCGTCGCCAGATGCTCGGCCTCGGCCAGCAGGGCGGGCAGGGGGCCGGCAAGGGTTTCGGCGTCGGCGCGCAGGGTGGCGGGTTGGATCACGCGGCGATCCCGACGCGTGTGGTTTGTCCGGCGACGGTATTGATCACGTTTTCAAGGGTTTCGCCACGGGCGCGGGCCGCAAACGACAGCGCCATCCGGTGCGTCAGGACGGGGCCGGCCATGCGCCGCACGTCCTCGGGTGACGGGGCCAGACGCCCATCCAGCAGCGCCTCGGCCCGCACGGTCAGCATCAGGGCTTGGGCCGCACGCGGGCCGGGGCCCCAACTGACCGCATTGCGCACAAGGTCGTGCGCATCGGCGTCTGGGCGGCAGGCGCGGACCAGATCAAGGATCATCTCGACGATATTCTCGCCTACCGGCATCCGCCGCAGCAAGGTCTGCGCGGCCAGCAATTCGCCCGCGCTGAACACCGCAGTCGCCTGATCGTCAGCGACGCCCGTGGTGGCCAGCAGGATATCGCGTTCGGTTTCGCGGGTCGGATAGGGCACGTCGATCTGCACCAGAAAGCGGTCCAGCTGCGCCTCGGGCAGCGGATACGTACCTTCCTGTTCGATCGGGTTCTGGGTGGCCAGCACGTGGAACGGCACGCCCAGCTTGCGATGTTCGCCCGCGATCGTCACCTCTTTTTCCTGCATCGCCTGCAACAGGGCGGACTGGGTGCGGGGCGAGGCGCGGTTGATCTCGTCGGCCATCAGCAACTGGCAGAACACCGGACCTTCGATGAACCGGAACGCACGGCTGCCATCCGGACCGGTTTCCAGCACTTCGGACCCCAAAATATCGGCGGGCATCAGGTCGGGCGTGAACTGGATGCGGTTGCCCGACAGGCCCATGACAGTGGACAGCGTATCGACCAGCCGGGTCTTGCCGAGCCCCGGCAGACCGATCAGGAGGGCATGGCCGCCACTGACCAAAGCCGCCAGCGTCAGGTCGACGACCCGGTCCTGCCCGATGAACCGCTTGGCGATGGATTCCCGCGCGGCGCGCAGTTTCACGCCCAGCGTTTCGATATCGGCGACGAGATCTGCCGCTGCTGCCATGACTTTGCTCCTGTGATGCGCTACCTTTGACCAACCTACAGATATCGCGGGCGACCCCAATGGCAAAAACAAAGGAAAGTGAGGTCGCCGTGGCGTCGGCGGAAAGCCTCGCAAGTGCGGCGCGACAGGCCAAATCACGCGGGCCAACCCCTGTTCACCTGTGGAATCCGCCGTTCTGCGGTGATCTTGATATGCGAATCGCGCGGGACGGGACGTGGTTTTACCTTGGCACACCCATCGGGCGGCCCGAATTGGTGAAATTGTTTGCGGGAATCATCCGCAAGGATGGGAACGACTACTTTTTGGTCACACCGGCCGAAAAGGTCGGCATCACCGTAGACGACGCGCCTTTCGTGGCGGTCGATGTGGACCGGGTTGGCGACGATCTGACATTTGTCACCAACGTCGGCGACCGTGTCACCGCCGGGTCTGACCACCCGATCCGGGTCCAGCGCGACCCCGAAACCGGCGAGCCCGCGCCCTACGTGCTGGTCCGCGCCAACCTCGAGGCGCTGATCGACCGCAAGTCGTTCTACCGACTGGTCGATCTGGGCGCGGTGGCAGCGCATGACGGCGCCGATTGGTTCGGGGTGAAGAGCGGCGGGCAGTTCTTCCCGATCATCCCGGCTGCGGAACTGCCCTAGCGCTGCGCCAGCACGACCCCAAGGGCCACGACCGCCGCGCCGATGGCCTGCGGCCAGCTCCACGCTTGGCCTAACGCCACAAGGAACAGCATCACATAGAACGGCGCGATGTTGATGTGGAACGCGGTAACGGCGACACCCAGCCGCCCGACGGCCGCGATCCACAGGAATTGCGACAGCGCCAGCCCACCTAACCCATAGATCGCCATCAGTCCGATCGTCTGACCGTCCCAGATTTGCGTCGGCACAGGCACCCAATGGGCCAAGACCGCGATCACAAACGCGACACCCGTCACCACCAGCCCGCCAAACAGGGTGATCGTGGTGCGCCCCAGCGGCGTCAGGTCGGGGAAATCGCGCACCGCGATGAAACTGCCCCATGTGAACAGGAAACAGGCGATAATCGCCAGAAATGCCCCCAGCCCAAGATGGGTCTGCGGCGCGTTGCCCGTGGCAATCACCCCGCCGATGACCGACGCGGCAAGGCCCAGGATGAACGGCAGGCGCAGGCGGCGCTTGCCCCAGATCATCTCGATCACTGTGGCGGTGACCGGACTGGCGGCAGCGATGATGGCGACGGTGACAGGGTCGGTCAGCCACTGGGCAAGGATAATCAGGTAAGCACCGACGCCAAACGCCAGCCCGCCGACGAACGTGCCCCGGCCCCAGCGGGCATTACGCAGCACCGCGCCGCCGTCGACCAGCAACCAGACCGGCAACAGGATCAGCATGGCCATGACGAACCGCGCAAAGATCAGCGCCAGGGGGTCCCAGGTGTCCAGCAAAACCTCTGCCGCTGGAAAGCCGGCGGCCCAGAACACCATCGACCCGACGCCCATCAGGTTGCCCAGCGCAAGCTGTTGGCCGCGTGGCAGGGAAAGAGGCGCGTCGGTCATGGTCTGCCTTTTCTGCCCGCCCGCAGGTTCACGCCGGTTTCGTGGCAGGTTGGCTTGTGCACCCTTGGCGGTCTGGTCTGTTTTCGACATGATGCGTCGAAATCAAAGGGACCAAACTGATGCCCCGTTTTTGCGCCAACCTGACGATGCTGTTTACCGAACACCCGCTGCTGGAACGGTTCGGCGCAGCAAAGGCGGCGGGGTTCGACACGGTGGAAATCCTGTTTCCCTATGACGACTCGGCTGCCGACATCCTCGCGCGACTGGCCGACAACGCCCTGACGCTGGCCCTCATCAACGGCCCCCCGCCGAATTACACCGAAGGGCCACGCGGTTTCGCCGCCGTGCCGGGCGGGCAGCCGCGGTTTCGCACCGATTTCAAACGGGCGGCGCGGTATGCAAAGGCGCTGGGGGCGCGGCATCTGCACCTGATGGCGGGGGTGGCGACAGGGGCCGAGGCCAAGGCGACGTTCATCGACAATCTGGCGTGGGCGGCGGCACAGGCTCCGGCACAAAGCCTGACCATCGAACCGATCAACCCGCACGACATGCCCGGTTATTTCCTGAACGATTTCGATCTGGCGGCGGAGGTGCTGGATGCCGTCGACGCCCCCAACCTGCATCTGCAATTCGACGCTTATCACGCGCACCGGATCACCGGCGACGTGCTGGCGACTTGGGCCGCGCACGGCCACCGCGCCGCGCATGTGCAGGTGGCGGGGTTTCCGGGGCGGCACGAACCGATGGGCGGCGACATCGATTATCCGGGGTTCTTTGCCCGTCTTGATGCAGACGGTTACAAGGGCTGGGTCAGCGGCGAATATCACCCGGCAGGGCAGACCGAAAAGGGGCTGGGCTGGCTGCACTGACTGCTGACAGGATGCTGTCAGCAGGGGTATGGCATGACAGGCACATCGATTAACCCCAAAAGGAGATGTGATATGACCACCCACCCCACCGTCGTCTGGACCGAAATCCCCGTCGCCGGTCTGGCCAGGGCCGAGGCATTTTACAGCACGGTCTTTGGCTGGAAGATGCAGCATGACGCCACCGGACCCAATCCGATCGTCAACTTTACCGACGATATGTCGGGGATCGGCGGGCACCTGTATCCGGGCACCCCGGCGAACGCCGGCAACGGGCCGACGCTGCATCTGGCCTTGCCTGATCGGCTTGAGGACGGGATTGCCCGCTGCACGAAAGCGGGCGGCACAGTCATCAGTCCGACGATCAGCATCCCACCGGGGCGGTTCGCCTATGCGCTTGACCCCGACTGCAATTCCATCGGGTTGTTTGAACCCAACGTCGCATGAGACGCGCCGACCGCCTGTTCCAGATCGTTCAGTATCTGCGCGGCGGTCGGCTGCTGACCTCTGCCATGCTGGCCGAGCGGCTTGAGGTCACACAGCGCACCATCTACCGCGACATCGCTGACCTGATCGGGTCGGGTGTGCCGATCGAGGGGGCGCCGGGCTTGGGCTACCTGATGCGCGACGGCTATGACCTGCCGCCGCTGATGTTCACCGCCGACGAGATCGTCGCACTGGTCGCGGGGGCGCGGCTGATCCGGGCCTGGGGTGGCGTCGCGATGGCGGCCAGCGCCGAAGAGGCGCTGGTCAAGATCGGCGCGGTCCTGCCTGATGCGGCCCGGGCACGGGCCGAGGCGGTGCAGGTTCATGCGATGGGAATGCCCGAATTGTCGGATACCGTGCGCCGCCGGATCGACGCGGTCGAGGCGGCGGCGAACAGCCGAAAACGTCTGGCGTTATCTTATGCGGACGAAGGCGGGGCGCTGTCGACCCGCACCGTCCGCCCGCTGGGCCTGTGGTTCTGGGGCAAGGTCTGGACGATGGTCGGCTGGTGCGAATTGCGCGAAGATTTCCGCATGTTCCGGCTGGACCGGATCGCCGCGATGGAGGTGGCGGAGGGATTCAAACCCGAAAAAGGCAAGACCTTGCGCGATTTTTATGCCGACCCGCGCAACACGCACCGGCAGGAGCCTCCGGCGGGAGTTTCAGGGGCAAAGTGAATGGCAAGGTGGGGCGGCGCGAACCGCCCCGTCCGCGCTTAATTCCCACTGAGCGATTGCGCGAGCCGCATCAGTTGCACGGCCTCGGTGCGATAGCCGAACGCATCTTCGCCCCGGTTTTCCGTAGCCAGCGCAATTGCATCGGCATAGCCCCATGTGCCGAAGTCGCCATTCCCATTGAGAAGTTGACCAAAACCCGCCACGGCGGCGGCAAACTGCGCATCGTTGCCCGCGACCGACCCGCTCGTGATCGGGGTTTCCAGCAACTGGCTGTCCGCCGCCCCCGGTTCCTTGTAGCGCAGGCGCAGGAACCCAAGCTCGTCACTGTCGGCACTTGCTGCCACCACCGCGCCGTAACGCAGCGGGTCGGACAGTTGCGCCGGGCTGCCCACCGGGGTGACCTCGTAAATCGCGGTCACTGTCTGCCCGGCCCCGATTTCGCCCGCATCCACCCGGTCGTTGTTGAAATCCTCGCGGTTCAGCGCCCGGGTTTCATAGCCGATCAGGCGGTATTCGGCGACGGTGGCGGGGTTCCATTCGACCTGGATCTTGACGTCGTCCGCAATCGGGAACAGTGCCCCGGTCAATTGGTCCACCAGCACCTTCTGCGCCTCGGACAGGGTGTCGATATAGGCTGCCGTGCCGTTGCCGTTCTGGGCCAGCGCCTGCATCGTCGCATCGTCGAGGTTACCGCGGCCAAAGCCGAGAACCGACAGATAGGTGCCACTGGCACGCTGGGTTGCGATATAGTCCTTGAGCGCGTCGGGATCACTGATCCCGACGTTGAAATCGCCGTCGGTGGCAAGGATGACACGGGACACCTCGCCATCCGCCGCCATGCCGTCGGCCACCTGATAGGCCTGCTGCAACCCGCCCTGACCGTTGGTCGACCCACCTGCGCCAAGCCCGTTCAGCGCGTTCAGAATCGCCTTGCGGTCGGACGCGGGCGTTGGGGCCAGAACCTGCCCGGCGGATCCGGCGTATTCCACGATCGCCACCTGATCGACGGCGCGCAACTGGTCCAGCATCAGCCGGAACGATTGTTTCAGCAGCGGCAGTTTCGCCGGATCGGCCATGCTGCCGCTGGTGTCGATCAGGAACACGAGGTTCAGGGCCGGGCGGGCGTCGATGTCGGGCATCCGGCCCTGAATACCGATGCTGACCAGTTGCGTATCTGGGTTCCACGGCGTCTGCATGACGCTGACAGTCGGCCGGAACGGGGCGTCATCGGCACCGGGGGCGGGGTAGGCGTAGGGGAAATAATTCACCAACTCCTCGATCCGCACGGCGTCGCGCGGGGGCAGGACGCCCCCGGTCAGGTAGTTGCGGATCAGGGAATAGCTGGCGGTATCGACATCGATGGAAAAGGTCGACACCGGGGCCTCGGCGGTGATTTTCAGCGGATTGTCGGCTGCGTTGGCATAAGCCTCGGTATCGGGTGCGAAGGGTGCTGCGGCATCGTTTATCTCCTTCGGTTCTGGTGCCACGGTGCCAAAGCCCTGGTCTATGCTGCGGGTCTGGGCCATCGGCGCGGTGGCGGGTGGCGGCGCTGGTCGCGGGTTAGACGCGACGCCGCCGACGGCGGATTGCGCCAGTTCCCCTGACCGTCCGCTTGCAGTTTCGTTGTCGGCCTCGGCAGGGCGGGCGAGTTCTGCCGATACGGCGGACATGCGACCATCGGGTGCCGTCAGGTTGGCCGCGTTGCCAGTTTCGGACAAGGTTATCGGCGCCACGGTTGCGGCATCATCTTGCGGCGCGGCGGTGGCGGCAGAAAGGTCGGACATAGCGACCGGCTGGTCGGCAACCGGATCGGTCTTGCCCATGATTGGCCCGTTCAGCACGTTTTGCCCCGCCGGGGTCAGCACCAGAAAGCCGCAGGCGACCAGCGCTGTTGTGACGGTGAGCCCGCCCTTTGATGTCAGTGTGTTCAGCATCGTCTTTACTCCTGTCCAAAGGCCCCTCGGGGCGGTTGCAGAAGTTTGACGCGCCGCGCCGCGCGAACCTTGGAGGGCGGCAAAGTTTTCCTGCGCCAGCCGCAGATGTGCGACGCGCGCTGCGGGGTCGGGGCGGGGGGTGGCGCGGTTCAGCGCCGATTTCAGGTCATCGAGGTCGTCTGTCATAGCGCCTCCTCCGTTTCCTTGATGGCGCGCAGGCGCTTCTTGGCCTCTGATATGCGCCAGCTTATCGTGCCTTCGCTGACGCCCAAAATTTCGGCTGCCTCGGCATGGGTTACGTCATCCAGAACCAGCGCCAACGTGTCGCGCAGGTCATCGTTCAACCGGGCCATCGCGCGGTGCAGCCAGTCAAGCTGATCGCGCGCCTCGGCAATCTCGGCTTGGCGAGCCAGTTCCCAATCGCCCCAACCATCGCTGGCCTTGGTATGGGTCGCCCGGCGCCGCCGCCGATCGTGCGCGGCATTGACGGCGACGCGGTACAGCCACGTGGTGACGCGCGCCTGCCCGCGGTAACTGTTCAGCTTGGCGGGCAGGGCGGCGCAGATGTCTTGGGTCAGATCCTGCGCCTCGGCCCGGTTGCCGGTCAGGCGGAAACATAGGGCGAAAAGACGGTCGTATTGCCGTTCCAGCAGGCTGGCGAATGCCTGCCCGTCGCCGCCTGCGGCCGCAATGGCCAGATCTTCGTCGCTGGTTGTCATCCGCATCACCTGACTAAGACGCGGGTGCGGCGTCAATCCTTGGGTGGTGCCGGGCGATTTTCGCTCATCCACAGATTAACCGATATTTCGCGGCATTCCCGCCGTCTTTGCCCGGTAGCCTACAACCAGCAAAAATCATGCAAAAGGAGAAACCATGTCTGTTGTTTTTGAATGGGTCGCAGCAAATCCGCTGATGACCGTTGCCTGCGCCGCTTTCGCCTGCGGTGTTGCCCTGCTTTATCTGGTCATGCGCCGGACCCAGAAGCACCGGATCGCAATGGCCAAGACGGACACCTAAACGTTCGAGCGGCCGCGATGGTCGTCACGACTGTCGCGGCCTGCCTCGACAAGGTCAGTCGTTCCTGAAATCAAAGTGCTTGCGCACGGTTTCATGAATTTCCCACGTCCCCTTGAAATCTTTCTCGACCACAAAGGCATCGCCGGCGCCAACCTCGACCGGGCTGCCACCGTCTGGCGTGATGGTGATCCGCCCGGCGATCATGTGAACGAATTCGTAGGCGGTATAGGTCGCGTGATAGGTGCCCGGCGTCGCCTCCCAATAGCCCGCCATCATGGTGCCGTCAGCGGCATTGTGCAGCACCCAGGTTTTCATCGTCGGGGTGCCGGCGGTCACGACCCAGCCATCGAGCGTCGCGTCCGATGGCGTGACCGAGGACAGGGTGGGAAGTTTGGTGATGGTTTGCATGGTGTGGCCTTCTGTTATGGGTTTCACCCACATTAAGGGGACAGGCCGGTGGGCGATATGCCAAAATCGGTGTGTTCAGTATTCGTTGAACCCCTTGCCCTCGAATATCTTGGGCACCGCGCGGTCGACCCGCCCGGTGCGCGTTGCCGATTGTTTGGCCGCATCGATGTGCATGATGTAGGACCGCTGCCGCCCCGGTGTCAGCGCTGCGAACGCCGCGCGCAGCGCAGAGTCCTGATCCAGCCTTTCCTGCAGTTCATCTGGACAGGTCAGGTTCTTGATCGCGGTCAGATCGACCTTTTTCCCGGACTTGTGGATGGCGATGGCCTCGGCCACGTAGTCCCTGACGTTCGGGGCGTTTTCGGCCACCTCGTCAAGCGAGGTAAAGACCATGTGCCGCACCGACTGGCTGTTGGGGCCGGGCATGTGCAGCAGCCCGGCGGGGTCTTTCAATAGCGCCCCGCGAAAGAACCCGATGGTCGCGCCCGCCTTGAAGATGCTGAGGATCAGGAAGTTCTTGCCGCCGACCTGATAGACGGGCTGACGCCAGCGCAGGACCTCGTCCACCGGAAACCCCAGCACGATCTCGCGCAGCGCAGACAATTCGGCCCGCCACGGTTCATCCTTGGCAAAATAGGTGTCCAATCGTGAATTGCGTCCAGACATACGCGCTCTCAGACACTCGTGCAGATATACTTCATTTCCAGATAATCGTCGATCCCGTGGTGGCTGCCCTCGCGCCCAAGGCCCGATTGCTTGACGCCGCCGAACGGGGCCACCTCGGTCGAGATGATACCGGTATTGACCCCGACGATGCCGTATTCCAGCGCCTCGGCCACGCGGGTCACGCGGGAAATGTCCTTGGCATAGAAATACGACGCCAGGCCAAAAATCGTGTCGTTGGCCTGTGCGATCACGTCATCTTCATCTTCGAACATGAACAGGGGGGCGAAGGGACCAAAGGTTTCGTCTTTGGCAACCAGCATGTCAGGCGTCGCATGGGTGACGATGGTGGGTTCAAAGAACTGGCCGCCCAGTTGGTGTTCCTTACCGCCCGTCAGCACCTTGCCGCCCTTGGCCAGCGCGTCGGCCAGATGTTCGCGCACCTTGTCCAGTGCGGATGGTTCGATCAACGGGCCAAGGGTGACACCATCTTCCAGACCGTCGCCGACTTTCAGCTTTTCGACCGCGACTTTCAGCTTTTTCGCGAATTCCTCATACACGCCCGTTTGCACGTAAATCCGGTTGGCGCAGACACAGGTCTGGCCGTTGTTGCGGAACTTGCAGGCGATGGCTCCGATCACGGCCTGATCCAGATCGGCGTCGTCGAATACGATGAACGGGGCGTTGCCGCCCAACTCCATCGAACATTTCATCACCTGATCGGCAGCCTGTTTGAGCAAGATGCGCCCGACCTCGGTGGACCCGGTGAACGTCAACTTGCGCACCTTGGGATTCTCGCAGAACTCTTTCCCCACCTCGGATGATCTGGACGAGGTGACGATGGACAGAACGCCCTTGGGCACGCCCGCCTCTTCGGCCAGTTTGGCCAATGCAAGGGCCGACAGCGGTGTCAGGGACGCGGGGCGCAGCACAAAGGCGCACCCGGCGGCCAGCGCTGGCGCGGCCTTGCGGGTGATCATCGCGGCGGGAAAATTCCACGGCGTGATCCCGGCGGCGACGCCGATCGGCTGTTTGATGACCGTGATCCGTTTATCGGGCATGTGGCCGGGGATGGTTTCGCCATAGATGCGCTTGGCCTCTTCGCCGAACCACTCGATGAACGACGCGGCATAGGCAATCTCGCCCTTGGATTCGGCCAGTGGCTTGCCCTGTTCGGCGGTCATGATGATGGCAAGGTCATCCTGATTTTCCATCATCAGGTCGAACCATTTGCGCATGATGTTGGCGCGGGCCTTGCCGGTCAGGGCCGCCCATTTCTTTTGCGCGGTGTAGGCGGTGTCGATTGCCGCGGCGATTTCTGCGCGCGACAGGTCAGCGACTTGCGCAATCTCGTCACCGCGCGCCGGGTTGGTCACGGCGAACGTCTTGCCGCTGGCCGCCGCCTGCCATTCGCCGCCGACGAACGCCTTGTCGCAGACCAACGATGGGTTCTTGAGCATGGATTTCAGGTTTGTGACGTGATCGAGCATGACAGTCTCCGCATAATTTGACAGCATCTGAACCACGGGGCGGGCAAAACGTCCAGCGCGAACGGGGGAACTGGTCTGGGACAGCTTGACGACGCCTATGCCAACGGCATCCATATTGCGAATGGCTCAGCCTATCCGGCCCTCTGGACCGAACGGGCGGCGGCGTTTCGCGCCACAGCGCGGGGGCGGCTGGATCAGCCCTATGGGCCGCGTCCGCGCGAGAGGTTCGATCTGTTCCTGCCTGCAGGCACGCCGCGCGGCACGGTGATTTTCGTGCATGGCGGCTACTGGCTTGAGGGCGACAAATCGCTCTGGTCGCATCTGGCGGCGGGGCCAGTGGCCCAAGGTTGGGCCGTTGCCGTGCCATCCTACGACCTGTGCCCCGATGTGCGCATCGCCGACATCACCCGGCAGATTGCCTTGGCGATTTCGGTCATCGCCGACCGGATGCCGGGGCCACTGCGCCTGACGGGTCATTCGGCGGGCGGGCATCTGGTGGCGCGGATGGCCTGCGATGACCTGACCCCCGACTGGCGCGACCGGGTGCAGCGGATCGTGCCGATCTCGGCGTTGTCGGACCTCGGGCCGCTGCGACAGACATCGATGAACGACGTGCTGCGCATTGACCGGGCCGAAGCGCGGGCGGAAAGCCCATTGTCGCATGGCTGGTCGGGGGTACCGGTGACGCTGTGGGTCGGGGCCGACGAACGCCCGGCGTTTCTGGACCAGTCCCGCCGGCTGTCGGCGCATTGGCAGGTGCCGGTGGTGGTGGAGCCGGGGCGGCACCATTTCGACGTGATCGAAGGGTTGCAGAATGCGGGCAGCCAATTGACGGCGACGCTGCTGGGCTGACCGCCGGGGCGCTGCCCCGGACCCCGGAGTTTCAGGGACCAAAGAAGTTGAAAGTGGGTTAGCCGAAACGGGAATTCCACGTCGGCAGCGTGTCGTCGTCGGCTTTTGTCGCATGGAAAACCGCGCGGGCGATGGCGCGGGCCATGCAGGTGGCGGCCGCGTGGCCAAGCAGGATTGCGTCAGTCTTGGGCCGCGCCCCGGTGCCGAGCGCAAAGATCAGGTCGCCGTCGTGTAGGGTATGGCTGGGTACCAGCGCACGGGCGAAACCGTCGTGCGCGGCAGTCGCCAGCCGCGTGCATTGTGCTTGCGTCAGCGTCGCGTCGGTGGCGACGACGCCGATGGTGGTGTTGCGGGCCGGGCCGCCCTTGACCAGCGGCGGGCCCTTGGGAAAGGCGGGCGCGGCGCCAATGCCGCCGAACTCGTCGCCTTCTTCCCACGGGGCGGCCCAAAAATGCGCCCCTTCGCCCACCGTTGCCGACCCGAGCGCGTTGACAGCGACCAATGCGCCGACCGTGGTTCCGTCAGGCAGGACGCAGGAGGCCGACCCGAGACCACCCTTGAGCGTCGCCGTCGTCGCCCCGGCACCCGCACCTGCGCTGCCGATGGCAAAGTCGGTCGCCGCCGCAGCCAGCGCCGCCCGGCCAAGCGCGTTGTAGGGGTTAACCGCCCAATCCTTGGCCCCTCCGTTCAGCAGATCGAACAGGATCGCCGCCGGGACGATCGGCACCCGGACCGGACCGACCGGGAAACCGCGCGCCATGTCGCGCAGAACATCCGCCACCCCCGACGCCGCATCAAGGCCAAACGCCGACCCGCCCGCCAGCACCAGCGCGTCGACCTGTTCGACCAGCCGGTCGGGGGCCAGCAGATCCGTCTCGCGGCTGCCCGGCGCGCCGCCCATGACGCAGACCCCGGTCGCAAAGGGCGCGTCGCCGATCAGAACCGTGACCCCGGATTTCAGCCTTGTATCAGCGGCATTGCCAACGCGCAGCCCGGCGACATCGGAGATCAGGTTGCGCGGCCCCGGCGTCACACGTCGACCAGATAGGGGCCGACATATGTCAACCGTGGGGTGTTGTTCAGGGTATAGGGCAGGCCCGCGAACGCCGCCTCGGCCAGAACGACCAGCGTGTCGGCGCCGTGGATGTGCAGCATCATGTCCTCGACCAGACCGGGGCCGAACCATGCGGCAAGGCGTGGGCGCACCGCCGGGCCATAGACGACCGTCACATGTTCCGGATCGACGAACGCGCCAGACAGGTCGATGGTCAGTTGCACCGGATGCATCTCGTCCGCACTGGCATAGCAATAGGCGCGGGCGTTGGCTCCGGATCGGAACTGGCCAAAGAACAGATGCAGCCGCGCCTTGCCCAGCGGCGGCGGGACGGCGATATCGGGGATCGGCGGGCGCGGGGCCAGCAGGGCGGTAAGGCGTGTCCAGACTGTCATGTGGCCCCCTTGGCGCCCCCGGTGTCGGGTGCCAGATTGGACCCGGACGCGCGTTTTGTCATCACGGTTTTGTGCGTGTCTTGTGCCTGACCGTCCCCGTGTTACGTCTTTGCCCGCAAACGCAGCAGGAGCATCGTCATGACCGACATCTACACCCCCCCCAAAGTCTGGACCTGGAACAAGGAAAACGGCGGCAAATTCGCATCGACCAATCGGCCGATCGCCGGGGCGACGCATGACAAGGTGCTGCCGGTGGGCGACCATCCGTTCCAGTTGTATTCCCTCGCCACGCCGAACGGGGTCAAGGTGACAGTGCTGTTCGAAGAGTTGTTGGCCGCGGGGCACGCAGCGGACTACGACGCGTGGCTTATCAAGATCGGCGATGGCGACCAGTTTGGCAGCGGCTTTGTCGGTGCGAACCCGAATTCCAAGATCCCCGCCCTGATGGACCATTCCGGCTCATCCCCGGTGCGGCTGTTCGAAAGTGGCGCGATTTTGTTGCATTTGGCCGAAAAATTCGGGGCGTTTCTGCCCAAGGACGGCCCCGCACGGACCGAAGTGATGAACTGGCTGTTCTGGTTGCAGGGGTCTGCCCCTTACCTTGGCGGCGGGTTCGGGCATTTTTACGCCTACGCGCCCGAGAAATACGAATACCCGATCAACCGTTTCGCGATGGAAACCAAACGGCAGTTGGATGTGCTCGACCGGCAACTGGCCGACCACGCCTTTGTCGCAGGTGCCGACTATTCCATCGCCGATATGGCGATCTGGCCGTGGTATGGCAATCTTGCTTTAGGGCGGCAGTATGACGCGGGCGAATTCCTTGACGTGACATCCTACAAAAACGTCCAGCGCTGGGCGCAGGTCATCGACGCCCGTCCCGCCGTGATCCGCGGCAAGATGGTCAACCGCGACTGGGGCGATGCGTGGGAACAGCTCCCCGAACGCCATGCTGCCAGTGATTTCGACGCGGTGGCGAAAAAGCCCTAGCGCGGTGTCGTGCCGGGGGATATGAGATGTTTCGAGCTTATGGCGATGGCGTCGCCAAGGGTTTCGACCCGTCGCTTGGTGCCCCGACCTGACAATGGTCCGGCTCCCCCGTCCTGAACGCCGGGACCTTTCGGGGCCCCATCGGCCCCATCCCGTGTGAGGTCGATAAAATGACGAACCGTCCCGAATTCTACCGTTTTCATCAAGGTGACAGGGTGCTGCCCTTTGCCCCCGCCGAATACGATGCCCGGCTTGCGGGGCTGCGCGCAATCATGGCGCAAACCGGGGTCGAGGCCTGCGTTTTCACGTCGATGCATTCCATCGCCTATTATTCCGGGTTCCTGTATTGCAGTTTCGGCCGCCCCTATGGGCTGGTCGTGACGGACAGCGAAAGCGTGACGATCAGCGCGGGTATCGACGCTGCGCAACCATGGCGGCGCTGTCATGGCGACAATATCACCTACACCGATTGGCAGCGCGACAATTACTGGCGCGCGATCCTGTCGGTGGCGGGGCCGGGCTGCGTCGTCGGGATCGAGGGCGATCACCTGACGCTGGTGCAAAGCCAGAAACTGACGGCCTTCCTGACCCCGTCAAAAACCGTGGACATCGCCCTCGACACGATGCGCCAGCGGATGACGAAATCGCCCGCCGAACTGGCGATCATCCGGGCGGGCGCGCATACCGCAGATGTTGGCGGCTATGCGATCCGCGACGCGATCAGCGTCGGCACCCGCGAGATCGACGTGGCGATGGCCGGGCGTGACGCGATGGAACTGGAAATCGCGCGGGCGTATCCCCATGCCGAATATCGCGACACCTGGGTCTGGTTCCAGTCGGGGATCAACACCGACGGGGCGCACAACCCGGTCACGGCGCGGCAGCTAGAGCGGGGCGATATCCTGTCGCTGAACACATTCCCGATGATCAGCGGCTATTACACCGCGCTCGAACGGACCCTGTTTGTGGGCGAGGTCGACGCGGCCAGCTTGCGCGTGTGGGAGGCCAATGTGGCCGCCCACGAATACGGCATGTCGTTGCTGCTGCCGGGGGCGAAATGTTCCGACATCACGCACAAAATCAACGATTTCCTTGAAGAACGGCAACTGCTGCAATACCGCACCTTCGGCTACGGCCATTCGTTCGGCGTGCTGTCGCATTATTACGGCCGCGAGGCGGGGCTGGAACTGCGCGAGGATATCGACACCGTGCTGGAACCCGGCATGGTGATTTCAATGGAACCCATGCTGACCATCCCCGACGGCCAACCGGGGGCGGGTGGCTACCGCGAACATGACATTCTGATCATCACGAAAGATGGCAACGAGGACATCACCAAATATCCGTATGGACCGGACTTCAACGTGGTCAGCTAAGGCCGCACCCTGCCGTGGCGGCCAACCGCGCCGCTACGGCAGTCAGCAATTCGCCGTGAGGCCCTTTTCCATCGGCGGATCAACATGCTAGGACAGCATGATTCTTTTGCCTTGAGGGCCGCATGACCGACTTCATTCCAAACCGCCGTGCCTTCATGGCACTTGCCGGGTCCGCCGCACTGGGGGCCTGCACCACGACTCCGCCCGTATCCATCGCTTCGGTCCGCGAACAGTTCATCGAAGGTTACGGGCCGGTGTTCGATTCCGGTTATGAGTTGCCTGGGATCCCCAGCAGCTACCTCGACCCGCCGAACCGGCGGGCCACGGGGCAATATCTGGGCGAACAATCGCCCGGCACCATCGACGTCGATCCCTATGCCAAGTTTTTGTACCTTGTGCGCGAGGGCAACAACTCGGTCCGCTTTCCGGTCGGGGTCGGCCGGGCCGGGCGCAGTTTTCGCGGCCAGGGTAACATCCAGCTCAAACGCAAATGGCCGGGCTGGACGCCAACAGCGAACATGCTGCGCACCGAACCCGACGTCTATGGGCCGTTCGCGCGCGGAATTCCGGGTGGGTTGCGCAGCCCGCTGGGGGCGCGGGCCTTGTATCTCTACAAAGGCGGTCGCGATACCTATTACCGCATCCACGGCACCAACGATCTGCAATCCATTGGCAATTCCGGGTCGGCCGGCTGCATCCGCCTGTTCAATCAGGACATCATCGCGCTATACGACATGATCGACATCGGAACGCAGGTGCACGTGCGCGGCGAAGAGGAATCACTGCGCGTCGATCCTGAGAATTTCAACCGGGGCATCGAACTGCCGGCGACAAGAGTCGATCCGAATGAGGTTTATGGCGCAGCAGCGCGCGCCAACGACCACCCGCCGATCTTTGACGATCCGCGCGACGGGCTGAGCCCGGGTCAGGTCGAGGCGCAGTCGGATGTGCCCCTATAGGCGGATCACATAATCCTTGACGGTGGTCTCGATCACCTCCCAAGAACCGACAAAGCCGGGGCGCAGCACAAAGCTGTCCCCGGCTTTGACGGTTCTGGGGGGCTGGCCGTCTTCGGTCAATACCGACACGCCCGACAGGATGCGGCAATATTCCCATTCGTCATAGGTGATCCGCCACGCACCCGGGGTCGATTGCCAGATCCCGGCATAAAGACCCGCCCGGTCTTCGACGTTCCAAGTGGTGAACACCGGATCGCCCGACAGCACGCGGGCCGGGTCGGGGCGGCTGACCTCGGGGGTGATCCCGGCGGGCAGAACGGGCACGAAACGGTCGGTCATGGCGGGCCTCATTGTCGCAATATTTCACATCCGGTCCACCAAAACCGGGTGACGCACCTTTGTAAATGCGGCTAACATCCCATAGATCATCACCACGTCATTTCAGCGAGGACCATCATGGCCGATTTCGATACCCAGATCCGTGAATCCCAGGAACAGGTTGCGCAGGCGCAATCCAAGATCAGCGACCTGACCGGCCGGATCGAAACCGCGCGTCAAAAGATGGCGCAGGGCACCGACATTGCAGTCGATATCGAAAATGCCTCGCTTGAGGATGTGCATGCCCATACCGAATTGATGAACGCCAACATTGCCGAACTCATCATGGGGTTGGACGATGTGACGTCGGGCTTTCAGCAGGATTTCGACGAGATGCGGTCCAAAACCGGAATGGAATCGTTCATTGGCATCTTTTCCAAGGCCAAAGCCGATTCAATGCGTGGCGAACGGATGCGCACCGCCAGCGTCGATGACAAGCTGCAGGACCTGATTTCGAAATCCAACGTGATCCAGCGGTTGCTGGAACAGCAGTTGACCGTTCTGAACGACCAAAAAACCAAGGTTGAAACCAACCTGACCGGCACGCTGGAAGAACGCGAAGTGACCGTTGGCGAGCTTGAAGCATCACGCGCCGAAATCCTTGGCATGGATCCGAAAATTATCATGCTTGAGGGGCAGGTTTCCGTCGAACAGGACGCCGCCAAACGAACCAAACTGGAAACCGATCTGGCAGCGCTGAATATGCAATACAATGCACTGGTGCAGGACGAACAGGTCAAGCTGGCGAAAAGCCAGACGCTGGAACGCTATATCGAAAAGGGCAAGACCTGGATCGATTCGCTGCAAAATCAGGCGGCGACGCAGATGGTGCTAATCAACAAATTGCAGACCGATACCAAACAGCGTGTGGTCCTGTATGACGCCCTGACCAAATCGCTGAAGACGGCGCAGCAGCAGGACGTGGCGCACCGGATCAACGAAATCGGGGTCAAGACCGACCAAGAGGCGCAGACGGCAATGGCGGCGATCGGGTCCGCGACCAATGCTAAAATGGCCGACATGCTTGAAGCGCACGAGGACCACATGGTTTTCGCCCGCGAAGTGCTGGAACAAAAGGCCAAGGCGGACGAGCGGTTCGTACGGCGGTTCCAAAAGATCGTCGAGAAGCACGACAAGAATTTGTATGGGGCGGGGGAGTAGTGCGCGGGGCGGTGTGGTTTAACCACACCAGAGGATGAATCCATGACCGCACTCGACACCCCCCTCGACCATTTCAAACTCGAGGACACCCGCGTCACCCGGCGCTATTTCGGCAAGTTCGAAAAGATCACCGGGTATCTGGGCAAGGTCGCCGCTGTGATGGAGGCCGAGGGGAGTTATTCGCGGTCCGACATCGCGATCATCGCCCGCTACCTGATCGGGCTGAACCTGACGTTCCGCGCACTGGCCCACAAATACCACTTTGCGGGCCGTTTTGCCCATGCCGGCCAATTGACGTTCGATAGGGTCGAGTCAGGCTTTCCGGTCTTTTCCGAACTGATGGAAATGGCCAACGACGCAAATCAGGCGTCGCGGCATCTGGAAACGATGCCGTCCCAAGACGCGCTCAAGGATCAGATGGTGCGCCAGATCGTCGGTGAACAGGCGATCCCGACCAAACTGCAATACGCCCTGTCGCAGCGACTGTATTACGAGGAACTGGTCAAGGGCGAATTGTTCTGGGCGCGCAACGACCCGCAGGCGATCTGGGTCGGCAATGCAACGGACGGACGGCGGACGTTTCAGGTGCATTGGGCGGTCTATGACAGCCAGGTCAACCTGCCGGTGATCTACCTGATGGACCTCGAGGATACCGGGCGGATCGGTCTGCCCAAGGACGAACGCCGCTGGCCCGAGGCACAGGCGCATCTGATGGCGCAATCCATCGATGGACTGAAACTGCTGACCATCGCCACGGGTTTTGATACCGATTTCGACGATCTGCATCCGGTACGGCTGCGCCGGTTCCACATCGGGCCGATGTACAGCCACGCCTTTACCCGGCAGGATGGCCCCCTGCGCGAAGTCCTCGAGGCCGCAGCGGCGCCATCTGGCGAAGATTGGGCGCTGGTCTGGACGACCGAAGATTTGCTGACCGACCGGGTTGAACAGGTCAAATCTGGGTGGTTCGGGTCGGTCGAACGGCAGATTTTCACGATTGATCCATTCATGGGGCGGGGCGACATGCTGGGCGCGACCCGCATGGAACGCGCGCTTATCATGCCCGAACGTCCGTTTCAGGCACTGGCCGAGAAGAAGCCCAAAGGTTTCGAGGACGTGCGCAAATTCGTCGTCAGTCCGCACGGTAAAGTGCTGAGTTACAGGTAAAATTCTTGTCCCTTCGCGGGATATTTCGGGCCGAAAGAAGGTGTTGGGATGAGCGAGACAACCGATCAGATGGAACTGCGCGAAAGCGATGTGCGCAAGCATTATCCGGCCGCGCTCGCCCTGCTTGAAGGATTTGATCACAGCCCGCGTATCGCCACCGGAGCTGCCACGGCGCCCGTCGAACGGTC
>JBBSBK010000038.1:0-30560 GCA_038251315.1 Rhodobacterales bacterium
CGTTATGATCCTGACCAATGCCACCGTCGCGACAATGACCGGGGATACGCCCTATGGGTTGATCCGCGATGCAGCGGTGGTAGTCGAGGGCGGTGAAATCGCATGGGTCGGCGCAATGACCGATGCACCGAAGGGCGACGCCTGCGACATGGGCGGTCGTCTTGTCACACCAGCCCTGATCGATTGCCACACCCACATCGTCCACGGCGGCAACCGCGCTGCCGAGTTTGAAATGCGCCTGAACGGGGCGAGTTATGAAGATGTCGCGCGGGCCGGGGGCGGGATCATTTCGACGGTAGCGGCGACACGGGACGCCAGCGAGGCCGAATTGCTTGAAACCGCTTTGAAGCGTGTCGACGCCCTGATCGCCGAAGGGGTGGCGATGATCGAGGTCAAGTCGGGATACGGACTGGAACGCGACACCGAACTGCGCATGCTGCGCGTCGCCCGGATGATCGTCGAACACCGCCCGGTCCGGGTGCAGACGACGTTTCTGGGGGCCCATGCGGTGCCTGCCGGCGTCAGTGCGGATGACTATATCGATGATGATTGCATTCCGACCATGCGTGCTGCACATGCAGCCGGTCTGATCGACGCTGTAGACGGTTTTTTGGAGGATATTGCATTTGATATCAAGCAGATTGGGCGCGTCTTTGATGTGGCGCATGAACTTGGCCTGCCGGTAAAGCTGCATGCGGAACAATTGTCACACATGGGCGGGGCGGCGCTTGCAGCGCAACGTGGCGCATTGTCAGCCGATCATCTGGAATACGCCACCGAGGCCGACGCGACGGCGATGGCGCGAGCCGGGACGGTGGCGGTAATCCTGCCGGGGGCGTTCTATACCCTGCGCGCAACGCAAACTCCGCCGATTGCCGCATTCCGGGCCCACAACGTCCCGATGGCGCTGGCCACTGACTGCAACCCCGGATCGTCACCGATCACGTCGCTATTGCTGACCATGAACATGGGCTGCACCCTGTTCCGGATGACTCCCGAAGAAGCCCTGGCAGGTGTCACGACCCACGCCGCACGCGCCCTCGGGTTGACCGATTGCGGCACGGTCGCCCCCGGTCTGCGCGCCGATCTGGCGGTCTGGGACGTCGATCACCCGGCAGAACTGGCCTACCGGATCGGTTTCAACCCACTTCATTCCCGCATGTTCAAAGGTGCATTTTGACCCATACCCTGAGACCCGGTGCGGTGACCCTAGACCAGTTGGAAACCATCTGGCGGGACGGTGATGCGGTCACGCTCGACCCCGCCGCCCGGCCAGCAATCGAGGCTGCGGCGGCCCTTGTAAAAAAAGCGTCCGAGGGCGGCGATGCTGTCTACGGCGTCAATACCGGGTTCGGCAAACTGGCGTCGGTCAAGATCGCGGCCAAAGACACCGCGACCCTGCAACGCAACCTGATCCTGTCGCATTGCTGCGGCGTCGGCGAGGCGCTGGATGAGGCCACGACGCGGCTGATGATGGTGCTGAAACTGCTGTCGCTGGGGCGCGGTGCGTCGGGCGTGCGCTGGGACATCGTCGCCATTCTCGAGGCGATGCTGGCCAAGGGCGTCACCCCGGTCATCCCGGTGCAAGGGTCGGTCGGCGCGTCGGGCGATCTGGCCCCGCTGGCCCACATGGCTGCTGCGATGATCGGAGAGGGGCAGGCGACGTTTGAAGGGCAGTTGCTGGCGGGCGGCGATGCTCTGGCCAAGGCCGGACTGACCCCGGTTGTGCTGGGGCCGAAAGAGGGCCTTGCGCTGATTAACGGCACCCAGTTTTCGACAGCTTGCGCATTGACCGGTCTGTGGCATGCGCAACGCAATGCGCGGGGCGCAGTCATCGCCTCGGCGCTGTCAACGGACGCGATCATGGGGTCGACGGCCCCGCTGGAGCCCGCGATCCATCGCTTGCGCGGTCACGCCGGCCAGATTGCCGTGGCCGATGCGATGCGCACCCTGATGGAAGGCAGTGACATCCGCGAAAGCCATCGCGACGGCGATACGCGCGTGCAGGACCCCTATTGCATCCGCTGCCAGCCGCAGGTGACGGGCGCGGCGCTGGACCTGCTCGGATTTGCAGCGCGAACGTTGGAGATCGAGGCGAACGCAGTGACCGACAACCCGCTGGTGCTGGTGGCTGAGGGCCTGATTGTGTCAGGCGGCAATTTCCACGCCGAACCGGTCGCCTTTGCAGCAGATCAGATCGCGCTGGCCGTGGCCGAAATCGGGGCGATTGCGCAGCGTCGTGTGGCCCTGATGGTCGATCCGACTCTGAACCACGATCTGCCGCCGTTCCTGACGCCCGAACCGGGGTTGAATTCGGGCCTGATGATCGCCGAAGTGACGACTGCGGCTTTGATGAGCGAGAACAAGCATCTGGCGAACCCTTGTTCAACCGATTCGACCCCCACATCAGCCAATCAAGAGGATCACGTGAGCATGGCTGCCCACGGGGCGCGACGGCTGAAACGGATGAACGCGAACCTTTCGGTGATCATCGGGGTCGAACTGATGTGTGCGGCGCAAGGAATCGAGTTCCGTGCCCCCTTGAAAACAAGCCCGACATTGCAAAAGGCCCTGGCGGCGATCCGCGCACAGGTGCCGGTGATCCAGCAAGATCGCTATTTGGCCCCCGACATCGCGGCGGCGGCGGAACTGGTGATTTCGGGGGCGCTGATCAGCGCGACAGGGCTGACGCTGTGAACCCGGTCGACGTTGTCCAAGGCGACGGTCCGATTGTGTTAGGGATGCCGCATACCGGGACATTTGTGCCGCCCGACATTCACGCGATGCTGAATGAAAATGGTCGCGCACTTGCTGATACCGATTGGCATATCGACCGTCTATATGACGGAGTGTTACCCGGCGTGACCACGGTGCGGGCGAGGTTGCATCGCTATGTGATCGACGTCAATCGTGATCCCTCGGGCGTCTCTCTCTATCCGGGGCAAAATACCACCGGACTGGTGCCGCTGACCGATTTTGACGGGGTAGGAATCTGGGATCGGCCACCCGATGCGGCAGAAGTAGCGCGACGATGTGCGCTTTATCACGCACCCTACCATGTGGCGTTGCTGGCTGAACTTGAACGAGTCAAGGCGCGGCATGGTGTGGCGATCCTGTATGACTGCCATTCCATCCGGTCGCGCATACCGTTCCTGTTTGACGGAGTGCTACCCGACTTGAATATCGGGACCAACGAAGGCGCGACCTGCGACACGAAGGTAGAATCGCGTGTTGTTGATTTGTGTTCTGCTGCATATGATTACAAATCGATCCTCAACGGACGCTTTAAGGGTGGCTGGACGACCAGATATTATGGGCGGCCAGCCGCCGGGGTCCACGCGATCCAGATGGAAATCGCCCAATCGGCCTATCTGGCAACCGAATCTGCGCCTTGGGCCTATGACCACGACAAGGCGACGCGGTTGCGGCGCTTGCTCAAAGACATACTCGACGCGATCCGCAACACCGCCTTTAAGGACCTTTCAAAATGACCGATCCTCGTCACAACATGCGCGACGTCTATCCCGCGACTGGCAACCAGATTACAGCGAAAAGCTGGCTGACCGAGGCGCCGATGCGGATGTTGATGAATAACCTGCACCCCGATGTGGCCGAAAACCCGCATGAGCTGGTGGTCTATGGCGGCATCGGGCGGGCGGCGCGGACCTGGGCGGATTTCGATCAGATCGTTGCCAGCCTCAAACAGCTCGAGGATGACGAGACGCTGCTGGTCCAATCGGGCAAACCCGTTGGCGTGTTCAAAACCCACAAGGATGCGCCGCGCGTGCTGATCGCCAATTCCAACCTCGTGCCGCATTGGGCGACGTGGGACCATTTCAACGAGTTGGATAAAAAGGGTCTGGCGATGTATGGCCAGATGACCGCCGGGTCGTGGATTTACATCGGCACCCAAGGGATCGTGCAGGGCACATATGAAACATTCGTCGAAGCCGGGCGGCAGCACTACGATGGCAATCTGACGGGCCGCTGGATTCTGACCGGGGGCTTGGGCGGTATGGGCGGGGCGCAGCCGCTGGCCGCTGTAATGGCCGGGGCCTGTTGTTTAGCGGTCGAATGCGACGAGACGCGGATCGATTTCCGCCTGCGCACCCGTTACGTCGATGCCAAGGCAAAGACGCTGGATGATGCGTTGGACTTGATCGACGCGTGGACCAAGGCGGGCGAGGCCAAATCAGTCGGCCTGTTGGGCAACGCGGCAGATGTGTTCGCCGAACTTTTCGAACGTGGTGTGCGCCCCGATATCGTCACCGACCAGACCAGCGCGCACGACCCCCTGCACGGCTATCTGCCGCAAGGGTGGAGCGTGGCCGAATGGAAGGCCAAACAGGAAACTGACCCCAAGGCGGTGGAACAGGCTGCCCGCGCGTCCATGCGCAACCACGTCGCGGCGATGGTCGATTTCTGGAACGCGGGCGTGCCGACACTGGATTATGGCAACAACATCAGACAGGTGGCGCTGGATGAGGGGCTTGAGAACGCTTTCGCATTTCCCGGTTTCGTGCCCGCCTATATCCGCCCGCTGTTCTGTCGCGGGATCGGGCCGTTCCGGTGGTGTGCGCTGTCAGGCGATCCCGAGGATATCTACAAGACCGACGCGAAAATGAAGGAACTGTTCCCCGAAAACCTGCATTTGCACCGTTGGCTCGACATGGCCCGCGAGCGGATCGCGTTTCAGGGGTTGCCGGCGCGGATCATGTGGATCGGGTTGGGGGATCGGCACCGGGCAGGCCTTGCGATCAACGCGATGGTGCGGTCAGGCGAACTTAGCGCGCCAGTTGTGATCGGGCGCGACCATCTGGACAGCGGATCAGTCGCCAGCCCAAACCGCGAGACCGAGGCGATGAAGGATGGGTCGGACGCGGTCAGCGACTGGCCGCTGCTGAACGCGTTGCTGAACACCGCCAGCGGGGCGACTTGGGTTTCGCTGCATCACGGTGGCGGTGTCGGCATGGGGTTTTCGCAACATTCCGGCATGGTAATCTGCTGTGACGGGACAGAGGATGCGGATCGCCGGTTGGAGCGGGTGCTGTGGAACGATCCTGCGACGGGTGTGATGCGCCATGCAGACGCAGGATATGAAGTGGCACTGGATTGCGCGCGCGAACATGGGCTGAAATTGCCGGGGATTTTGGGCGGGAAGGGTTGAAACTCATCTTACCGGGTCGTTAGGCTGAGCGCGAAACAATCGCCCGCAAAGGCCCGGCAATGGCAGACCTTGAACAGCGCATCATGCAGGGGCGCGGCGACGCGCCCGCCGATCTGGTGCTGCGCGGTGGGCAAGTGTTCTGTGTCGTCACCGGCGATCTGATTCCGGGCGACGTGGCAATCTGCGGTGATACAATCGTCGGGATCGGGGCCGACTACGTCGGTAAGAAATCTATTGATGTCAGCGGCCTGACCCTTGTTCCGGGATTCATCGATACGCATCTGCATATCGAAAGCAGTTGCATCACGCCCTATGAATTCGACCGTTGTGTCACCCCGCGGGGGATCACCACTGCAATCTGCGACCCGCATGAAATTGCCAATGTGCTGGGCCTGCCGGGGATTCAGTATTTCCTCGATGCCGCTGCTGAAACGGTTCTCGATATCCGGGTCAACCTGTCGTCCTGCGTCCCCTCGACTGACATGGAAACCTCGGGCGCGCGGATCGAAGTCGCCAATCTGATCCTGCTGATGAATCACCCTGCGGTGATCGGGCTGGCCGAGGTGATGAATTATCCCGGTGTGATCCATCGCGATCCGGGGATAATAGCCAAACTGGTGGCGTTTCAGGGCCGCCACATCGACGGCCACGCCCCGCAACTGACCGGGCGCGACCTGAACGCTTATATTGCCGCCGGTATCCGGACCGAACACGAGGCCACGACCGCCGCCGAAGCCCGTGAGAAGCTGCAAAAGGGGATGCGCGTGTTGATCCGCGAGGGGTCGGTATCCAAGGACATGGACGCCCTTCTGCCGCTGCTGAACGACGCGACCAGCGCCTATATGTGCCTTTGCACCGACGACCGGAACCCGCTGGATATCGGCGAACACGGTCACCTCGACTTTGTCATTCGCACCGCCATTACGCGGGGTGTTTCGCCGCTGGCAATTTACCGCGCGGCATCACTTTCGGCGGCCGAGGCGTTCGGGCTCAAGGACCGCGGCCAGATCGCGCCGGGCAAGCGGGCGGATATCGTGGCACTTGGGTCTTTGGCGGATTGCGACGCACGGATGGTTTTCGCTGGCGGGGTGCATGTGACAGACGCCGCCTTTGCCGCCCGCAAGATCGTGCCACCGATCGGGCGGGGATCGGTCAAGGCACCGACCCTGACAGCCGCCAGTTTTCGTACTGCCGGCAACCGCGCTGCGACGGACGTGATCGGGATCATTCCGGGCAAGATCATCACTGCCCATCTTTACGCCGACATTGCCCCGGTCGATGGCGACAAACGCCCCGATCCGGTGCGAGATCTTGTCAAGATCGCGGTGATCGAACGACATGGCAAGAATGGAAACATCGCCAGCGGTTTTGTGAAAGGGTTCGGCCTGCAACGCGGCGCCATCGCTTCGACCGTCTGCCACGATCACCACAATATCGCGGTGGTGGGGGTGGATTACAGCGACATGGCACATGCGGCGAACCGGCTGGGGCAGATCGAGGGCGGATTTGTTGTCGTCGCTGGGGGCCAGGTGCTGGGCGAATTGGCGCTGCCGGTGGCGGGATTGATGAGCCTGCTCAGTTTTGAAGAAGTTCGCGCAGCCCTTGTTGACCTTCGGGCAGCGGCGCGGTCATTGGGTGTGACGCTCGAGGAACCGTTCCTGCAACTGGCGTTTCTGGCTCTGCCCGTCATTCCGGCCATCAAGATCACCGATCGGGGGCTGGTCGATGTGCTGAAATTCGAAATCATTCCCTGAAAGGGCCACGCATGACCGACTACCTGTTCCCGCCCCGCTCGCAGCCCGCCTTGCCCGTCGCGGGTCATACCGCCCTCTACCCCGTCGCGCGGATATTTTGCGTTGGCCGCAACTTTGCCGCCCACGCCGCCGAAATGGGCAACGAGGTAGACCGCGAGGCGCCGTTCTATTTCACCAAATCGGCGCATGCTCTGTGCCAGACGGGTGCAACGATCCCCTATGCCCTTGGCACCAAAGACTTTCATCACGAGATGGAGCTGGTGGTGGCTTTGGGCGACGGGGGCGCAGTGTTCGGCTATGCCGCAGGACTCGACATGACGCGGCGGGATCTTCAGGGGCAGGCCAAGGCCAAGGCCCGACCGTGGGACATCGGCAAGGACTTCGAGGCCAGCGCGGTGATCGCGGAGGTTACCCCGGCAAAGGCGTTCGGGGTGGTGGGACCGCAGCGGATGCAGTTGTCGGTCAACGGTTCGCTGCGGCAAAATACTCTGCTGGCCGATATGGTGTGGTCGGTGCCGGACATCCTGGCGCATCTGGGCGGGCTATATACCCTCGGTGCCGGCGATCTGATCATGACGGGGACGCCTGCAGGCGTCGGGCCGGTGGTGTCGACCGACGTGATTCACGGCACGCTGGAAGGCTGCGCGCCAGTCGATCTGACCATCTCTTAGGTGATGACATCAGGCTTTTCGCGCCCTGTGTGTGCAGCGATTCCGGCGATGGCATCTGCGGCGACGATAACCGGGGCGAGCGCCTCTTGCGCATCCTGGTGCAGTTTCGCGGGGTCGGTTTCGACGAGTTCGAGGTAGACGCGCAGCGTCGCCCCGACCGTCCCCGTCCCCGACAGGCGGAACACAACGCGACTGCCGCCGTAAAACCCGATCCGCAAGCCCTGATGTTCCGAGCGTGACCCATCCACAGGATCGTCATAGGCAAATTCGTCAGCGGTTTGTACGGTCAGCGGGCCGAACGACTGGCCGGGCAGGTTCGCCAGTTTCGCCCGCAGGTCGGTAACAAGGGCGTTGGCCTTGTCCGTCTCGACATCTTCGTAATCGTGGCGGGAATAGAAATTGCGGCCATATTCGGCCCAGTGCGCTGCCATCAGGTTCGCCACGGATTCCTTGGTTTCCGCAAGGATATTCAGCCATAGAAGCACTGCCCAAAGACCATCTTTTTCGCGCACATGGTCCGACCCTGTGCCTGCACTTTCCTCGCCACACAACGTCGCCATTCCCGCGTCGAGCAGATTGCCGAAAAACTTCCAGCCTGTCGGGGTTTCGTAAGCTGCGATGCCAAGCGCCGCAGCGACCCGATCAACCGCGCCCGAGGTTGGCATCGACCGTGCCACGCCCTTCAGGCCGTCGGCGTAACCCGGAGCGAGGTGCGCTTTGGCCGCCAGCAGGGCAAGCGAATCCGATGGTGTCACGTAGATGCCGCGCCCCATGATCATGTTGCGGTCGCCGTCGCCGTCGCTGGCCGCACCGAAATCGGGTGCGTTGTGGCCCATCATCGTCGCGACCAGATCGTGCGCCCAGATTGGGTTGGGGTCAGGATGGCCACCGCCGAAATCGGGGCTGGGCGTGCCGTTGACCACGGTGCCGGCAGGTGCGCCAAGGGTCCGTTCCAGAATCGCATGGGCATAGGGGCCGGTCACGGCGTGCATGGCGTCGAACCGCATCCGGAAACCGCCCACGAACAGGGTGCGAATGGCATCGAAGTTGAACAGCGTCTGCATCAGCGCCGCGTAATCGGTGACGGGATCGACAACCTCGACGGTCATGATGCCAAGGCGGGTCTTGCCCAGTGTCTCAAGGTCCAGATCGGTGGTTTCGATGATACGGTATTCCCGGATCACCTCGGTCGCGGCAAGAATCCGGTCGGTGACGTGTTCGGGGGCAGGGCCGCCGTTGGGCGTGTTGTATTTCAGGCCGAAATCGGCGTCGGGCCCACCGGGGTTGTGACTGGCCGACAGGATCAGGCCGCCGTCGGTGCCGCGTTTGCGGATCAGGTGCGATACGGCGGGGGTCGACAGGATGCCGCCCTGACCGACGATGCAGCACGCCGCGCCGTTCGCCGCCGCCATCCGCAGGATCACCTGAATGGCGCGGTCGTTGAAATAGCGCCCGTCGCCCCCGACAACCAGCGTTTTCCCCGCGACCCCGCCGATACCGTCGAAAATCGCCTGCACGTAGTTTTCAAGATAATGCGGCCCCATGAAAACGCGGGTTTTCTTGCGCAGCCCGCTGGTGCCGGGTTTCTGACCGGCGATCGGATTGGTCTGGATGGTCAGGTTTTGCATGGTGCTCCCCGGTTCAACTCACATCGTCGTATTTGGTTCAAGGACCAGTGCGATCACGGCATTGGCGGCCACGCTGATGGTGTCCCGCACCGGACCGATGACAGCGGTTGGCGTGGTGGTGTCGATGTGCCGCACCCAATCCTGTCCTTGGGGCGGTGGCGGCAATGTCACCGTGACCTTGTCGCCAACGTTGAAAACCGCAAGCACCGCCCGTTCGCCCCGGTCATATTCCGGCGTCCCGGCCGCCATTCGCATTTCGACGATCAACTGGCGAATGTCGGTGTCGGCCCAATCGTCCTCTTTCATCAACGCGCCGTCCGGACGCCGCCAATAGAGATCCGGAACACCGTCGGTAAGGCGGCTTTGGGCGTGCAGAAAACGGGATTGCCGCAGGATCGGATGGGCGCGGCGAAAGTGAATGATCTTTTGGCAAAAGCCCATAAAGTCGGGGTCGTGCCCGTCCCATGTGACCCAGCCGATCGGGTTGTCCTGACAATAGGCGTTGTTGTTGCCACCTTGGGAATTACCCAGCTCGTCGCCCGCGAGCCACATCGGCGTGCCTTGGGACAGCAGCAGCGTGGTCAGCATGTTTCGCCGCCGCAGGGTGCGGGCGGCGTTGATCTTGGCATCCTTGGCTGGCCCTTCGACACCCATATTGGCGGATTCGTTGCCGGCGTGGCCATCGCGCCCGTCCTCGCCGTTGGCGTCGTTGTGTTTGGCATCGTAGCTGACGACATCCATCAGGGTCAACCCGTCGTGGCAGGTGACAAAATTGACCGAGGTGGTCGCAGGCCGCCCGTCGTGGTCGAACCGCAGCGCCGACCCCGATACACGCGTCGCAAGTTTGCGCACCTCGGCCTTGCCCCGCCAGAAACGGCGGACCTGATCGCGGTATTTGTCGTTGTGTTCGGCCCAGGGCGGCGGGAACGATCCCATCTGATAACCACCGGGGCCGACATCCCAGGGTTCGGCGATCATCTTGACCCGTGACAGCACCGGGTCCTGACGGACCGCCTGAAAGAATGGCGCGTTACGGTCGAACCCCTCGGCGCGTCGTCCCAGTGATGCCGCCAGATCGAACCGAAATCCGTCGACGTGCATCGTTTCGACCCAGTAGCGCAAGCTGTCCATCACCATCCGCATTACCATCGGATGTTCCACGTTCAGCGAATTGCCGGTGCCGGAATCGTTGATGTAATAGCGTGGGCTTTCGGCCAGCCGATAGTAGCAGGCGTTGTCGATGCCCCGGAACGACAGGGTCGGGCCCATCTGGTTGCCTTCGCCGGTGTGATTATAGACCACGTCGAGGATCACCTCGATCCCGGCGGCGTGGAACCGGGCGACCATGCGTTGGAATTCGGCGATGTCGGGCGTCGCCATGTAACGCGGATCGGGGGCGAAAAAGGCGAGCGACTGATAACCCCAGTAATTCGTCAGCCCTTTGTCGAGCAGGAACTGATCGTTCACGAAAGCATGAACCGGCAAAAGCTGGATTGCCGTCACCCCCAGCCGGTTCAGGTGGTCGAGGATCGGGGCACTGGCCAGCCCAAGATAGGTGCCCGCATGTTCGATGTCGCTCCGGGCTGCGGTCATGCCCTTGACGTGCGCCTCGTAGATCACCGTGTCAGTCATCGGGTGATCGGGGGGCCTGTCGTCGCCCCAACTGAACGCGGGATCGGTGACGATGCTGCGGGGCGCGAAATTGGCGCTGTTGCGGGTGTCGAACGACAGGTCTGCCGATTTTGATTTGGTGTCGTATCCGAACAGGGCATCATCCCAGATCAGATGCCCCGACAGCCGTTTGGCATAGGGGTCGATGAGCAGTTTGTGCGGGTTGAAACGGTGCCCTTCGTCGGGCCGGTAGGGGCCGTGCGCCCGGTAGCCATAATGCTGGCCGGGACGCGCGCCATGCAGATAACCGTGCCAGATGTGGCCGGTGTTTTCAGGCAGGGTGATGAGCAGGTTTTCGTGCCCTGCGTCGTCGAACAGACACAGCATCATCCGCGTCGCATTCTGCGAAAAGATCGCGAAATTGACGCCCTCACCGTCAAAAGTGGCGCCCAGCGGATAGGGCCGCCCGGCCGTGACTGTGAAACGGTCGGTCATGCTTTGGCGGCGACGTCCTGATAAAGGCGGGCATAGGCCATGGCCGAGGTTGACCAACCAACTGGTTGCGCCATCGCATTGTGCTGCATCTGCGCCCAGACATCAGGTTGCGCGTAAAGGTCGCAAAGTTGGTTTAACGCCCCTGCCAGCCGGTCGGCGGTGACGGGGCTGAACTGGATGCCCGTCGCCACTCCGGTTGCCAGCGCGGCGGGCGAGGCGTTGATCACCGTATCGGCCAACCCGCCTGTCAGCGCCACCAGCGGGATCGTGCCATAGCGCAGCCCGTAAAGCTGGGTCAGCCCGCAGGGTTCGAATCGCGACGGCACGAGGATCGCATCGCCGCCCGCGATCAGGCGGTGGCTGAAGTCTTCGTCGTAGCCGATCTTGACTGCCACATGCGGATGATCGGCGCGTGCGCGGAACGCATCTTCAAGCCATGGGTCGCCGGACCCGAGCAGCGCCAACTGGCCGCCCTGATCCAGCAGCGCGGGCAGGGCGTGCAGCAGCATGTCCAGCCCCTTCTGTTCGGTCAACCGTGAGACCACGACGCAAAGAGGGCCGTGGGAATCGGGCAGTCCCGTTTCCTTGCGCAGCGCGGCCTTGGCTGCTGCCTTGCCCTTCGGTGTGCCATAGGTGGTGATCGCGGGATCGGTTGCGGGGTTCCAGATACTGTCGTCGATCCCGTTCAGGATGCCCGACAGATCGCCCCGGCGTTGCCGCATGACCCCATCCAGACCCATCCCGAACTGGTCGGTCATCAGTTCCTGCGCGTAAGTCGGTGACACCGTGGTGATCCGGTCGGCCCCGGTCAGGCCGGCCTTGAGCGCGGAAATCCGGCCCCAGAATTCGAACCCGTCGTGGGTGAAACCGGTGTAGGGCAGGCGCAGGTTTTGCAACCTGTCGGCGTTGGCGAAACCTTGAAAGGCAATGTTGTGGATCGTCATGATCGTGCCGGGCCGCCGGGTCGGGGCCATCGTGTGCAGATAGACGGGCACGAAACCGGCTTGCCAGTCGTGCAGGTGGATCACCTGCGGCGTCCAGCCGTCCAGCTTGCCGACGCCGATCTGGGCGGCGACCCAAGCGAGGGCGGCAAAGCGTTCGGGGTTGTCCGGCCAATCCTTGCCATCGGCCCCCAGATAGATGTTGCCGGGGCGGTCATAAAGATGCGGCGCATCAAGGATCAGCAAATCAAGACCGTGCAATTTTGTGGCCAACAGCCGTGCCTTGCCGCCGAAAAGGTCGGGCGCGGTCCAGACCGGTTGCGGCTTCTTCAGGGCCTGCATGACGGCTGGATAACCGGGGATCAGGGTGCGCAGCGCGACACCCTCATCGGCTAGCGCACCCGGCAATGCGCCAGCCACATCGGCCAGCCCGCCGGTCTTTACCAGCGGCGCACATTCCGATGCGACGGACAGGGCGTGGATCACCGTGCAGCGCTCCACCGGTCGACCATGTCTTGGGTGATCAGCGTAATGCCGCGTTCTGTGACGCGAAAGAACTTGCCGTCTTCCTGATGATCCTCACCCACGACCAGCCGTTCGGGGATCGTGACGCCCCGGTCGATCACCACGTTGCGCAACCGGGCGTGGCGGTTGACGGTGACGTAAGGCAGCGCGACCGCGTGGTCGAGGACGGCATAGGAATTCGTGTGCACCTCGGTAAACAGGAGCGAATTGCGGATTTCGGTGCCCGAAATGATGCAGCCCCCCGACACCATCGACGAAATGGCGACGCCGCGCCGGTCCTTTTCGTCGTGGATGAATTTGGCGGGCGGGACGCTTTCGGAATAGGTCCAGACCGGCCATGTCTTGTCCCAGAGGTCAAGCTCGGGGGTGAACGTGGTCAGGTCGATGTTCGCCTCCCAGAACGCATCGACAGTGCCGACGTCGCGCCAATAGGTTGGCGCACCATCGGCGCGCACGCAACTGTCATCGAACCTGTGCGCCATCGCCTTGCCGTTCTTGACGATGTCGGGGATCAGATCTGCGCCGAAATCGTGGGACGAATTCGGGTCGTCTGCATCTTTCAACAGCAGATCGCGCAGAAATTTCCAGCTGAACACATAGATGCCCATCGATGCCAGCGCCTTGTCGGGGGCATCGGGCATCCCCGGCGGTTCAGCGGGTTTTTCCAGGAAGGACGTAATTCGCCCATCCTTTTCCGTCGCCATGACGCCAAAGGCCACAGCTTCCATTCGCGGAACGGTCAGGCAACCGATGGTCACATCGGCGCCGGTATCGACGTGCTGCTGCAGCATCACCTCGTAATCCATCTTGTAGATGTGATCGCCGGCAAGGATGACTATGTAATCAACGTCGTAACTGTCCACAATGTCGATGTTCTGGGTCACAGCGTCGGCAGTTCCCTGATACCAGGCCTCGGTATCGCCGCGTTGCGATGCGGGCAGGATATCAAGGAATTCGCGCCGTTCCGCCCGAAAAAAGTTCCAGCCGCGCTGCATATGCCGGATCAGGCTGTGTGCCTTGTATTGGGTGGCTACGGCCAATTTGCGGATGCCGGAGTTCATCGCATTGGACAGCGCAAAGTCGATGATTCGCGCCTTGCCACCAAAGAACACGGCCGGCTTGACACGGCGGTCGGTCAGTTCTTTCAGGCGCGATCCACGCCCACCCGCCAACACAAAGGCCATCGAGCGTTGGGTCAATCTGCGGTTCTTTGGTGCCATGTCGATTTCCTTTCGTTAGCCTTGGTGCAGTGTGAAGAACAACGTCGTCAAGGGCGGCAAAGTGATCTGGATGCAAGCAGGCTGGCCCTGCCAATCGCCCTCCACAGCGTCGATGCCGCCCATGTTACCGCGGTTTCCGCCGCCGTAAATTGCAGCATCTGTGTTCAGCGCCTCGCGCCAGTGGCCAAGCCCCGGCACCCCGACGCGGAACCCGGTCCGTTCGACCGGGGTAAAATTGCAAACGACCAGCACCGGGGCGTCGCCCGCGTTGCCCTGGCGCACAAAACTGTAGGTGGATTGGTCGCCGTCATTGGCGTCGACCCAAAAGAACCCATCGTCTGTCGCGTCCTTGACGTGCAAGGCCGGGGTGTCGCGGTAGAGCAGGTTCAGATCGCGCACCAGAGACTGCACGCCCATGTGGTCGGGGCGCTGGGCTGCGTCCCAGTTGATCTGGCTGTCGTGGTTCCATTCTTCGGGCTGGGCGATCTCGCAGCCCATGAACAGAAGTTTCTTGCCCGGATGGCCCCACATGTAACCGTAATAGGCGCGCAGGTTGGCGAATTTTTCCCACGTGTTGCCCGGCATCTTTGCCAGCATCGACCCTTTGCCATGCACGACCTCGTCATGACTGATCGGCAGGACAAAGTTTTCGGAAAATGCCCACATGATCGGCTTGGTCATCATGTCGTGGTGGTATTTGCGGTGGATCGGATCCTGTTCCATGTAGCGTAGCGTGTCGTTCATCCAACCCATGTTCCATTTGTATCCGAACCCCAGACCGCCAGCATCGACGGGGGCGGATACACGGGGGAAACTGGTGCTTTCCTCGGCCACGGTCATGATGCCCGGATGGGCGCCGTAGGCGGCGCGGTTCATGTTCTGCAACAGAGCGATGGTCTCGTAATTCTCGCGCCCGCCGTCCTTGTTGGGAACCCATTCGCCCGATTTGCGTGAGTAGTCGCGGTAAAGCATCGACGCCACAGCATCGACCCGCAGCCCGTCAATGTGGTATTCGTCCAGCCAATACAACGCGTTGGCGATCAGGAAATTGGCCACCTCGGCGCGGCCGTAATTGTAGATCAGGGTGTTCCAGTCCTGATGAAACCCTTCCTTGGGGTCGGCGTGTTCATACAGGTGCGTGCCGTCGAAATTGGCCAATCCGTGCGCGTCGGTCGGAAAATGTCCCGGCACCCAGTCAAGGATCACGCCAAGGCCTGCGCCATGCGCCGCATCGATCAGATCGCGGAATTCGTGCGGCGGGCCGAACCGGATCGTCGGGGCGAACAGCCCGACAGGTTGATAGCCCCAGGATCCGTCGAACGGAAATTCGGATATCGGCATCAGTTCGATATGGGTGAACCCCATCCATGTGACGTAATCGACCAGATCGACGGCAGCCTCTTTGTAGCTCAACGGTCGCCCATTTTCGTCCCATTTGCGTTTCCACGACCCCAGATGGACCTCGTAGATGCTGATCGGGGCGTCGCGCCGGTTGGCGGCCGCGCGCCGGGTCATCCATTTGGTGTCGTGCCAGCCGTAACCGGCGATGTCGCGCACGATACTGGCAGTTTCGGGCGGATGCTGCGCGCCAAAGCCTACCGGATCAGCCTTGAGCCGGGGCCGCCCATCAATGCCGATCACTTCGTATTTATAGGCCGCGTTGTCACCGACGCCGGGAATGAAAATCTCCCACACACCCGTGCCGCCGCGCCGCCGCATGGCGTGCCGACGCCCGTCCCAGTGATTCATGTCGCCGACGACAGACACCCGTCGCGCATTCGGGGCCCAGACGGCAAAGTGGGTGCCGATCGCGTCTTGGTGCGTCATCGGATGCGCCCCGAGGGATTGCCAGAGCCGCTGATGTGTACCTTCGCCCAGCAGGTATTCATCGAAGTCAGACATCACGGGGCCATAACGGTAAGCATCGCCGTAGTTCCAGGTCGAGCCGTCCGCACCAGTCCCGCGCAGGGTGTAGGATTTCGCGGGTATCTTGCCCGAAAACACCGGGCCGTGCAGGCGAGCAAGCGGATAGGTCTTGGCTCCGACCACCACGACAAGGCTGTCGGCACCTGGATCAATGGCTGTGAGCCAGGTGTCGCGCCCGTGCTTGTGCGGGCCGAGCAGGGCAAAGGGATCGTCGTGGGTTCCGGCGGCAAGGCGGGCGGCGTCCTCGGCCGAAACGGGGGCGGCGGTCTGGTCTGTCATAAGGTAAGCATAGGGCGAAAGGTGCGTGTCACAAGCATGTTGTCATCGCTAACGGCGCGGTTGACCGTCCAAAACGATCTCGGCCGGCAGCGCATTGTCGATCACCCGCTGGGCGTTGGGGATGTCGTTGCTTTCGGCGCGCCGGGTGGCGGCGGCGCGGCTGAGGTTGGCCGACAGCCAACGCTGGATCAGTCGGGCGCGCAATTCGGGCATCGGCACGTCCAGGCCAACGGTTAAATCCCAGAGCGGTGCAAGCTGGCGCCAGGGGTCTTGGTTCAACAGCAGATAGTTGCCTTCGACAACCACCACATTGCAGGCGGCGGGGATCACCACCGCACCTGCGATGGCCATATCACGCTGGCGATCGAAGGTCGGTGCAATCACTTCGGCCCCCGCGCGCAGACGCTTGACCAGATGCACGAAACCGTCGGCGTCGAATGTTTCGGGGGCACCCTTGCGCGGGCGCAGGCCGCGCGCGTCCAACACCGCGTTGTCCAGATGGAACCCGTCCATCGCGAGGACTTCGGTCGCGCATTTGAGCAGGCGCAGGCGGCGGGCCAGTTCGGCGGCGAGGGTCGATTTCCCGCTGCCCGGCGCGCCCGAAATGGCGACCAGCACCCGCGACGTGCCGGTGCCCAAGTCGCCGATCCGGTCCACCAGCAGGTTGACGTGCGCGTTGATATCCAGCATCGGCTGCCCTTTTTTTCGCCTACTTAACACCTGTCCGGCTGATAGAGCGACCCTATCTGTGAGGGGTGACGTGAAATTGCCGAACCGCACGCTGCGGCGCGCGGTTTTCTTTGAGATCGCAAACTGCCATGATCCGCGTAACCCGGTCAGGACCCGGCCGAAAGGGATAGCTATGTGGTCAGCCGCGCTGAAAGTATGGCGCACGATCAGCGATCTTGCGGACATTGCCGCCTCGGCCAATATCGCGCTGGTGTCGGCGGGCGTGGCATTTTTCGGACTGTTCGCGGTGTTTCCGGGCATGGCGGCGCTGATCGCCATCTTCGGACTGGTTGCCGATCCGTCGGTGGTATCGGGGCAGCTGGAATTGCTGCGAGATATCATTCCGGTGCAGGCCCACGATCTGTTCGCAGCGCAGTTGCAACGCCTGCTGACTGCCGGATCGAATACCTTGGGTTTGACGACGGCGCTGTCGATCGCGATTGCGCTCTGGTCCACCCGTGCCGGGGTCGCGGCACTGGTGAGCGGGGTCAATGCCGTCTCGGGCCGCCCGGATCGCGGTGGGTTCCGGCACGCGATCGTGGCACTTCTGCTGACGCTGGCACTGATCTTCGTGGCGATTGTTGCTCTTTTGATGGTGGTCGGTGCGCCGATCCTGCTGGCGCTTTTGCCGCCCGACACCCAGACGGCCTGGATCATCGAGGGGGTTCGCTGGGGCGTCGTCCTTTTGGTTCTTTTTTCAGCACTGGGGCTGTTGTATCGCTATGGGCCATACCGCCCGGTCGTACGATCGGGCCTCGTCAGCCCCGGCGCGGTGGTCGTGGTGGTCTTCTGGTTCGTTGCCTCGGCCGGATTTTCCTATTACCTGGCCAACTTTGGCCGCTACAACGAGGTTTACGGGTCGATTGGTGCGGTGGTTGCGATGCTGATGTGGATGTATATCAGCGCCTATCTGATCCTGTTGGGCGCGGCGCTGAACGTGGTCTTGCTCGGTCGCCGGTAGCTTGGGTTGCTGGATTGCGGTAAAACTACCGGCGGGAGTCTTTCAGGGCCAGAAGAAGCTCAGGCTGTCTCGATGGTGCAGCTGACATGACAGCGCGTCATCTCCGGCCCTTAGGTTTCGGTCAGCACCAAGAGGTGAAGTGCATGCTGGCTGTTGCGTCCCGGGCTGCACTTGCGGCCCCCGATCCGCGTCACTAAGACTTGAGAAAGGTATCATGAAGTAGAGACGTCAGCGTCTCCGAACCCGAGGCAGAGCATTATGCAAGACCCGACCCAAACCTATATGAACCTTGTTCCGATGGTGGTCGAACAGACCGCGCGGGGCGAGCGTGCTTACGACATCTTCTCGCGCCTGCTGAAAGAGCGGATCATCTTTGTGAACGGGCCGGTGCATGATGGCATGTCGCAACTGGTCGTCGCCCAGTTGCTGCACCTCGAAAGCGAGAACCCGAAGAAAGAGATCAGCATGTATATCAACAGCCCCGGCGGGGTAGTGACCGCCGGTCTGTCGATCTACGACACGATGCAGTATATCCGCCCCAAGGTCAGCACGCTGGTCGTCGGGCAGGCGGCGTCGATGGGGTCGCTTTTGTTGACGGCCGGGGAAAAGGGGATGCGGTTCTCGCTCCCCAACAGCCGGATCATGGTGCACCAGCCCAGTGGCGGCTATCAGGGTCAGGCGACCGACATCATGATCCATGCCGCCGAAACCCAGAAGCTCAAGAACCGGCTGAACGAGATCTATGTCCGCCACACCGGCCAGACCCTGAAAAAGGTCGAGGCGGCGCTGGAGCGCGATAATTTCATGTCGGCCGAAGATGCCAAGGATTGGGGTCTGATCGACGAGATTCTGCTCAATCGTGAAACGCCTGACGACAAGGCTTGAGGCGTCTTCCGCCGCGGCCCTCAGTGGCGGTCGCGGTGATTTTGCCGTTGTGGACCGGGGCGGGCTGTCCTAGTCTTGGTCCCACAATACACCGCGACGATAACAGGCCATGCGCCGAGGGGCTTTGACGATGGCGAATTCAACCAGCGGCGACAGCAAGAACACGCTTTACTGCAGCTTTTGTGGTAAAAGCCAGCATGAGGTCCGCAAACTGATTGCCGGGCCCACAGTGTTCATATGCGACGAATGTGTCGAACTGTGCATGGATATCATCCGCGAAGAGACGAAATCGGCGGGGCTGAAATCATCCGAAGGGGTGCCGACGCCGCGCGATATCTGCGATGTGCTTGACGATTACGTGATCGGTCAACGGCATGCCAAGCGGGTTTTGTCGGTGGCCGTCCACAACCACTACAAGCGGTTGAACCATTCGGCCAAGAACCCCGAAATCGAACTGGCCAAATCCAACATCCTGCTGATCGGCCCGACCGGTTGCGGCAAGACCCTGCTGGCACAAACGCTGGCCCGCATCCTCGATGTGCCTTTCACTATGGCAGATGCGACAACATTGACCGAGGCAGGTTATGTCGGCGAGGATGTCGAGAACATCATCCTCAAGCTGCTGCAGGCCTCTGAATACAACGTCGAACGGGCGCAGCGCGGCATCGTCTATATCGACGAAGTCGACAAGATCACCCGCAAATCGGACAATCCGTCGATCACCCGCGATGTGTCGGGCGAGGGCGTGCAGCAGGCCCTGCTCAAGATCATGGAAGGCACCGTCGCCAGCGTGCCGCCGCAGGGTGGGCGCAAACATCCGCAGCAGGAATTCCTGCAGGTCGACACCACCAACATCCTGTTCATCTGTGGCGGAGCCTTTGCCGGCCTCGACAAGATCATCAGTGCCCGTGGCAAGGGATCGGCGATGGGTTTTAACGCCGATGTGCGCGATGTCGAAAGCCGCTGCGTGGGCGAGGTGTTTCAGGAACTCGAACCCGAGGATCTGCTGAAATTCGGACTGATCCCGGAATTTGTTGGTCGTCTGCCTGTTCTGGCCACGCTCGAAGATCTGGACGAAGAGGCCCTTGTCACCATCCTGACCCAGCCCAAGAACGCGCTGGTCAAGCAATACCAGCGCCTGTTCGAGATCGAGGATACCAAGCTGACCTTTACCGAGGATTCGCTCAAGGCCATCGCCAAGCGGGCGATCGCCCGCAAGACCGGCGCGCGCGGGTTGCGGTCGATCATGGAGGATATCCTGCTGGATGCCATGTTTGAGCTGCCGGGTCTGGACAGCGTGACCGAGGTCGTGGTCAACGAAGAGGCGGTCGGCCCGGACGCCAAGCCGTTGATGATCCACGCCGATGCCCCGAAGAAGGGTGCTGCGGCCTCGGCTGGCTGAATGTCACGCAGGCTAATTTCCACCGGATCGCCGTTCGAGGCGCAGATCGGCTATTCGCGGGCGGTCGTTGTTGATGGTTGGGTGTTTGTCGCAGGGACGACCGGCTATGACTACGCCACGATGACGCTGCCCGTGGGGGTCGTCGATCAGTGTCGCAACACGTTGCAAACCATTGGAAAGGCGTTGAAGGAGGCCGGAAGCGGGTTCGATGGCGTCGTCCGCGTGCGCTATATCCTGCCCGATCCTGCCGACTGGCCGCCCTGCTGGCCACTGGTTGCCGACGCCTTTGCGACGGCACGCCCCGCCGCGACGATGATCGTGGCAGGCCTGCAAAACCCTGACATGAAGATCGAGATCGAGGTGACAGCGCGGTTGATCGCCTAGGATCGCGCAGAAACGCGGCTGCAATGTGCCCGACGACTGGACCTTTGCCGCGCCCTGAGGCAAGACAGCGCAGGATTGGGAGATACGCCGATGGGCCTGCTGAGATCGATCAAGCGGATATTTACCTGGTGGGACGGGCAGACGCTCAACACCCAGTTCTGGACGTGGCGCAAGGGCAAGCGCGTCGGAACCGACTCCATGGGCAATGTGTTCTACCGCAACGCCAGCGACAGCCGTCGCTGGGTCATATTCAATGGCGAGGCCGAGGCGACAAAGGTGTCGCCTGACTGGCACGGGTGGCTGCATCACACCTATGGCGAACCGCCGACAGAGCGCCCGATGCCGCATCGGGCCTGGGAGAAGCCGCATAAACAAAACCTGACGGGCACCGTGCTGGCTTATGCGCCCGCCGGGTCGATCCGCCGCGCCCATCCCGCAGATCGCGCCGATTACGAGGCCTGGCGCCCCGAATAGGAGCCGAAAATGCGTGAATCCGTCAGCGAAGTCATTACCGGAGCAGCCGTTCTGGCCGGGGCGGTGGCGTTCCTGTTCTATGCGGCGCAGGCAACCGGTTTTTCCGACAGCACGGCGGGCTACAGCCTGAACGCCAGTTTCCGGTCGGCCGAGGGCGTCAAGGTGGGCACTGACGTGCGGCTGGCCGGGGTCAAGGTGGGCACCGTAACCGGCATGGCCCTGAACTCCGACACGTTCCGCGCCGACACCACGATGTCGCTGATCCCGGCGGTGCAGGTGCCCAACGACAGCACTCTGGTCATTTCGTCCGAAGGCCTGCTGGGTGGGAACTTTGTCGAGATCATGCCGGGCGGATCGCTGGATAACTACGCACCGGGCGCCGAGATCCTCGACACTCAGGGCGCGGTCAGCCTGCTGTCCCTGCTGGTCAAATTTGCCGCAGGCAGTGGTGGCGGCAACGACGGGGCGACCCAGTGATGTGGCGTCTGACGCTCGTTCTGGCCCTGACGGCCGCACCTTTGGTGGCGCAGGAGGTCACATCGGCACCGGGTGGTGAACTCCGTGTGCTGGACAAGACGACGGGCCAGGTCACCGATCTGACGCTGGCGACGGGCGAGACCGAAAATGTCGGCCAGTTGTCCGTCACGCTGGGCGATTGTCGGTATCCGACAGAAAACCCCGCCGGTAACGCTTATGCCGAACTGACGATCTACTATCGCGACGGTGCCGATCCGGTGTTTCAGGGGTGGATGATCGCGAGCGCCCCGGCCCTGCACGCGATGGAACATCCGCGTTATGATGTCTGGGTGTTGCGCTGTATGACCTCCTGAGCCGTCGCGATGCCACCTTGGCGGTTGAAATCGGCCTTTGATGTGATCGCAGCGGCCAGTCTCGTGCGGTAATCCGTGCGCGCAATTTCAGTCGCGCCAAGCCGTGCCAGATGGGGTGTGAGGAATTGCGTGTCGAACAGGGTGAACCCGCCGACGCGCAACCGGTCGATCAGATAGGCGAGTGCCATTTTGGATGCATCAGTGCGCCGTGAAAACATGCTTTCGCCGAAAAACGCAGCACCGATGGCGACGCCGTAAACTCCGCCGACCAGCGTCCCCGCATGGCGCACCTCAACCGAATGGGCATGGCCCATGTCATGCAACTGGCCGTAAAGGTCGAAAATTTTGCCGTTGATCCAGGTCTCGGACCGGTCGGCGCATCCGGCCACGACCCCGACAAAGTCAGTGTCGAAACTGACCGCCATGTCGCCCCGCCGAATTGTGCTGGCCAGCGAGCGGGCGATATGGAAACCACCCATCGGGATGATCCCCCGCCGCTTCGGGTCGACCCAGAATATGTCGGGGTCGCAGCGTCCCTCGCTCATCGGAAATACGCCGATGCTGTAGCCGTGAAGCAGCAATACGGGGGTCAGGGAATCGGGCATGGTGCCCCGTCAGATGGGTCTGACCCCATCCTAGGCCGAGAGGTTCCGTTCAAGCCAGTGTTCCAGCCAGTGGATGTTGTAATTGCCCGACTGCACATCGGGTTCGGCCAGCAGGGCGTGGAACAGCGGGATCGTGGTATCGACGCCGTCGACGATCAGTTCGCCCAAAGCGCGCTGCAGACGGGCCAATGCTTCCGTCCGGTCGCGGCCATGTACGATCAGCTTGCCGATCAGGCTGTCGTAATAGGGCGGGATCCGATATCCGTCATAAAGCGCTGAATCCATCCGCACGCCCAATCCACCTGGTGCATGATATTGGGTGATCCTGCCGGGGCAGGGCGAAAAGTTGGGCAGCTTTTCGGCGTTGATACGTACCTCGATGGCGTGGCCGTTGATTTTCAGATCGCCTTGGGTGAACGACATCGGCAATCCGGCAGCGACCCGGATCTGTTCGCGCACAAGGTCGACGCCGAAAATCGCCTCGGTCACCGGATGTTCCACCTGCAAACGGGTGTTCATTTCGATGAAATAGAATTCGTCGTTTTCGAACAGGAATTCGATTGTTCCTGCGCCGATATAGTTGATCGCGGCGATGGCATCGGCGCAGACCTTGCCGATCCGCGCGCGCAAGGCAGGGGTGATGGCGGGGCCGGGCGCCTCTTCCAGCACCTTTTGGTGGCGGCGTTGCAGGCTGCAATCGCGTTCGCCCAAGTGCACTGCATTGCCCTTGCCGTCGCCGAACACCTGAATTTCGATGTGGCGCGGCGTGGTCAGGTATTTTTCAAGGTAGACCTCGTCGTTGCCAAAGGCTGCCTTGGCCTCCTGCCGGGCGCCCAGAAAAGCGCGTTCCATGTCGGCGGCGGTCCGCGCGACCTTCATGCCGCGCCCGCCGCCGCCGGCGGTGGCCTTGACGATGACGGGATAGCCGATGTCTTCGGCGACCGATCGGGCGTCCATCAGGGTCGGGACACCGCCGTCGGATCCCGGCACACAGGGAACGCCCAGCTTTTTCATCGTCTCCTTGGCGGTGATCTTGTCGCCCATGACGCGAATATGTTCGGCGGTGGGGCCGATGAACGTGATATCGTGATCTTCGACGACCTGCACGAAGGCAGCATTTTCCGACAGGAACCCATAACCGGGATGGATCGCCTGCGCCCCCGTGATTTCACAAGCCGATATGATCGCCGGAAAGTTCAGATAACTGGCCGAGGACGCCGGCGGGCCGATGCAGATCGCTTCGTCTGCCATACGCACGTGCATCGCGTCGGCGTCGGCGGTGGAATGGACGGCGACGGATGCGATACCCATTTCGCGGGCGGCGCGCACCACGCGCAGGGCAATTTCGCCCCGGTTCGCGATCAGGATTTTGTCGAACATGCGGGGCGCCCTATTCGACGATCATCAGCGGCGCGCCGTATTCGACGGGCGATCCGTCTTCGATCAACAGCCGTTTGACGATGCCGGACCGGGGCGCGGGGATGTGGTTCATCGTTTTCATTGCTTCGATGATCAGCAGCGTATCGCCTTCGGCGACCTGTGCGCCGATCGTCACAAAGGGGGCGGCGCCAGGTTCGGCTGACAGATAGACGGTGCCGACCATCGGCGAGGCGACGACGCCGGGATGCGCAGCGGGGTCGGTGTTGCCGGTTGCCGCAGGTGCCGTCGCAGTGACTGGCATCATGCCGCCGGTGGTCGCGGGCGCGCTGATCTGCGTTGTGACGTGAGTCTGGCGGCTGACCCGCACGTTCAGGCTGTCGTTTTCGCCATAGTCGCGTTTGACCTGCAACTCTGTCAGGTCATTGGCCCGCAAAAGTTCGGCCAAAGCCTTGATAAAGCCCACATCGTCATCGTGAGACGCTTTGTTGCTCATGTCGTTCCCCGGCCTGTTGCCCCGTGACCCTGCATCGCTGGCAGGTGTCGGTTCCCGCCGCTTATAGGGCAAGGGGGCAGAGGTGGAAAGCGGCGCGGTGCCGGAAAATGACCGGGCCGTCAGGTGCTGCCTGTGCCGCCGTTTTCGCCGGGTGGCTGGGGCAACATCGTAATCCCGTAGGGTTTCAGGGTGCGCTGCACCCCGCTGACCTCGGCAACGGTGCCCTTTTCGCGCCCGTCTGTCCGCGTTGGCATCAGGCTTTGCGATATTGCGGCGATCTGCCCGTTGCCGGGCGGGATCGCCAGCGGCACATCGGGGCGGGGCGCACGGTTCAGTGCGGCGGCGTCGGCGGCAGGCCGTTGATCGGGCCGGGCAGGGGGCGGCGAAGCCATCTGCGCCGGTTTCAGTTGGGTATTCAATTCCATCTCAGGCTCCTTCCAATTGAAAGAGCCCCCACGACCAGCAGCCTAATCATACCAAGGTTACCGGGCGGTTAATCCGGGCGCCAAAGCATCACTTTGGTTAATCGCGGTTCAAGCGGTTGGCGATCAGATCGTCGACCACCGCCGGATCGGCCAGCGTCGAGGTATCGCCCAACGCGCCAAAATCGTTTTCCGCAATCTTGCGCAAAATCCGCCGCATGATCTTGCCTGACCTTGTTTTTGGCAGGCCGGGGGCGAATTGCAGCAGGTCGGGTTTGGCGATCGGGCCGATTTCGTTGCGCACGAAGGTTTCCAATTCGCGGCGCAGATCGTCGGATGGTTCGTCGCCGGCCATCAGCGTCACATAGGCATAGATGCCTTGACCCTTGATCGCATGCGGATATCCGACCACCGCGGCCTCGGCCACTTTGGGGTGGGCCACCAGCGCGCTTTCGACCTCGGCGGTGCCCATCCGGTGGCCGCTGACGTTGATAACGTCATCGACGCGACCGGTGATCCAGTAATAGCCATCCGCATCGCGCCGACACCCATCGCCGGTAAAGTAATAACCTTTGTAATCGCTGAAGTAGGTCTTTTCGAACCGGTCGTGGTCGCCCCAGATGGTGCGCATCTGCCCCGGCCAACTGTCGGCAATGCACAATACTCCTTCGGCCTCGGGTGTGGTGATTTCGACCCCTGTCGTCGGGTCAATGATGACCGGCTTGATGCCAAAGAACGGCAGCGTCGCGCTGCCCGGTTTGGTCGTGGTCGCACCCGGCAGGGGGGTCAGCAAATGGCCGCCGGTTTCTGTCTGCCACCACGTATCGACGATGGGCACGCGACCACCGCCGACGACCTCGTGATACCAGTTCCACGCTTCGGGGTTGATCGGCTCGCCCACGGACCCCAACAGTTTCAGCGCCGACAGGTCATGCTTTTCGACCCATTCCGGCCCTTGTGCCATCAAGGCGCGGATCGCGGTCGGGGCGGTGTAGAACTGGGTGACGCCGTGTTTGGCGCAGACCTGCCAGAACCGGCCGGCGTCGGGCCATGTCGGGATGCCTTCGAACATCAGGGTCGTCGCGCCGTTGGCCAACGGCCCGTAGACGATATAACAGTGCCCGGTCACCCAGCCGACATCGGCGGTGCACCAGAAGATGTCGCCGTCATGGTAGTCGAACGTGTATTGATGCGTCATCGCGGCATAGACGAGATACCCGCCGGTGGTATGAACGACCCCCTTTGGCTGGCCAGTGGAACCGGACGTGTAAAGAATGAACAGCGGATCCTCGGCATTCATCGCGACGGGTTCGCAGGTATCCAGCACCATCGATTCCATCTCGTGCAGCCAGAAATCGCGCCCCTTTGTCATGCTGATCGACCCGCCCGTGCGGCGCACAACCAGCATTTTCGCGTCACCCTTGACCTTGGCAAAGGCCATGTCGGCGTTGATTTTCAGCGGGGTCGCCTTGCCGCCGCGCGGGGCCACGTCGGCGGTGATGACCACCTTGGCGTCGCAGCCGTTGACCCTTGAGGCCAGTGCATCAGGGGAAAATCCGGCAAAGACGATGGAATGGATTGCGCCGATCCGGTTGCAGGCCAGCATCGCATAGGCGGCCTGCGGTATCATCGGCATATAGATGACCACCCGGTCACCCTTGGACACGCCCATGTCTCTCAACACATTGGCCATCCGACAGGTGTGGTCGTGTAACTGCTGGTAGGTGATGTGTTCGGCGTCCGTGCTGGGGTCGTCGGGTTCCCAGATGATCGCGGTCTGCGTGCCGCGCGTCGCCAGATGCCGGTCGATGCAGTTGGCGCTGACGTTCAGGGTGCCATCGGCGAACCATTGGATTGATATTTTTCCCGGTTCAAAGCTGGTGTTCTTGACCTGAGTGTAGGGTTTGATCCAGTCGATCCGCTCGCCCTGTTCGCCCCAGAACGCTGCCGGATCGGAGATCGAATCCGCATACATCGTGTCATATGTCGCCTTGTCGATATGGGCATCGGCCGCAAAAGCAGGGGCGGGGGGATAAGTCTTGGTATGCATGGTTTCTTCCTTGGGTCGTCAGATGGCCAGATATTTGGCCCGCAGTTCCGCGTCGTCCAGAACGTCCTTGGCCGAACCATCGTAGACAACCGTGCCAGTATCAAGGATGACCGCCCGGTCGGCCAGTTTCAGCGCAGCCACCGCGTTCTGTTCAACGATGATCGTGGTGATCCCCTGATCGCGGATGATGTTCAGAGTCTTGGCGATTTCCTGAACGATGACGGGGGCCAACCCTTCGTAGGGTTCGTCCAGCAGCAGCACCTTGATGTCGCGGCACAGGGCGCGGGCGATGGCGAGCATCTGCTGTTCGCCCCCCGACAGGGTGACGCCATCCTGTTTCTTGCGCTCGCCCAGACGTGGGAACAATTCATAGACCCGTTCCAGCGACCAGCCGATGGGCGGGGCGATCTGGGCCAGTTTCAAGTTCTCCTCGACCGTGAGGCCGGCAATGATCCGGCGGTCCTCGGGGACCAGCGCAATCCCTGCGGCGCTGGCCTGATGGGCGCGCATCTTGTGCAGCGGCTGATGATCCAGCCAGATTTCGCCGTGCTGCAAGGCCGGGTTGTCCAGCCGTGCGATGGTGCGCAAGGTCGACGTTTTGCCAGCCCCGTTGCGGCCCAGCAGGGCCAGAATTTCGCCTTCGTGGATGTCGAAACTGACGCCTTGGACGATATAGCTTTCGCCGTAATAGGCGCGGATATCCCAGACCGACAGGAATTTGGACTGGGTCGCGGCGTTGTTGACGTTCTTGTCAAAGGGGACGTTCATGCGTGGGCCTCGTCGTGGGCGGCTTCGCCAAGATAGGCTTCTTTGACCTTGGGATGCCCTTTGATATGGTCCGGGGTACCTTCGACCAGCGGTGTGCCTTGGGCCAGCACGGTGATCCGTTCGGCCAGCGAAAACACCACGTGCATGTCGTGTTCGATGATGCACATGGTAATGTCGCGTTTCGCCTTGATCTCTTTCAGCAGGTCAATGGTGTTGTTGGTATCGGCCCGCGCCATCCCGGCAGTCGGTTCGTCCAGCAACAGCAGTTTGGGTTCCTGCACCAAGCACATCGCCATTTCCAGACGCCGCTTGTCGCCGCGCGACAGGGACGCTGCGTGCATGTGGCGTTTGTCCAGCATGTTGACGTCGTCAAGGATCTGTTCGGCCTGTTCGCGGATGGCCTTTTCGTGGCGCACCGATTCAAAGGCATGCATCCGGAACGCCCCGTCGCGCCGCGCAAAGCACGGGATCATGACGTTTTCCAATACGTCCAGATCGCCGAATATTTCTGGAGTCTGAAAGACACGCGAAATACCCATCTGGTTGATCTCGTGCGGTTTCCTCCCCAGCACAGATTTGCCGTCGAACATGACCGATCCAGAGTCGGGGATCAGTTTGCCGACCAGACAGTTCAGCAGCGTGGATTTGCCCGCGCCGTTCGGCCCGATGATGGCGTGGACTGTGTTTTCCTGCACGCTGAGGTTCACGTCGCCCAGCGCCTGCAAGCCGCCAAAGCGTTTGTTGACGCCTTTGACTTCAAGGATACCCATGTCGCGCTCCTATTCCGCCGGCTTGGCTGCGGGAACGGTGGTCGGATGGTGTCGAAATAATCGCCCGATCCGCCTGCCGCCCTCGACCAGACCGCCGGGCAGAAAGATGATGACGGCCATAAACATCAGGCCCATTGTCAGGCTCCAGCCGTCGCCAAAGAACGGCGCCAGCCCCTTGACCACGAAGTTTTCCGCGCCGTCGGGAAGCCAGCCGAACCAGTGGTGAAGGACGTTGTCGTTGACCTTGGAAAAGATGTTCTCGAAGTATTTGATCGCGCCAGAGCCCAGCACCGGTCCTAGCAGGGTGCCCGCACCACCAAGGATCGTCATGATGACCACTTCGCCGCTGGCAGTCCATTGCATCCGCTCGGCCCCGGCCAGCGGGTCCATGCAGGCCAGCAATCCCCCCGCCAGACCGGCGTACATGCCCGAGATGACAAAGGCCGCTAACGTGTAAGGCCGTGTATTCAACCCGGTATAGTTCATCCGAGTCTGATTGGATTTAATCGCCCGCAGCATCATCCCAAAAGGCGACCGAAAGATCCGGATCGACAGGTAGAAGGCAATCAGCATCAGGATAGCGCATAAGTAATAGCCGACCTCAAAATCAAAGGTCCAGCGGCCCATGCGCAAGGTCTCGGTTGATCGCATGGCGAGGCCGAAAAGATGCGGCCCGTTCGGAGCGCCCTGACCCGCGAGATATTGCGGGTCCGAGGTGTAGATCTGCAATCCGGTCTCACCGTTGGTGACGGTCGTACCGATGAACCGTCCGATAAGGTCGGAATAGGCGATGGAATACAGCATCTGCGCAAAGGCCAGCGTCAGGATCGAAAAGTAGATGCCGGAGCGGCGCAACGATATGAAGCCGATCACCACCGAAAGCAGGCCCGCGACGATGACCGACAGGATGATCGCGGGCAGGATGTTGTAGGACAGTAATTTGAACATCCAGACTGCGGCATAACTGCCGACACCGAGAAATGCCGCATGACCGAACGACAGATAGCCTGTCAGCCCGAACAGGATGTTGAACCCGATGGCGAAGATGCCAAAGATCACGAACCGCTGCATCAGCGCCGGATAGCCGGCGTTGAATTGCGCCATCGCCGATCCCTGCGGAAACGGGTTCAGCAGGAAGGGTGCCAGCAAAGTCAATGCGATGACGAAGATCAGCAAGGTCGTGTCGCGGCGCTCAAGTCCGAACATGGCCTATTCCTCCATCATGCCCCTGCGGCCCATCAGGCCACGCGGCCGGGTCAGCAGGATGATGATTGCGACAAGGTAAATGATGATCTGGTCGATGCCGGGCAGGATCGTCTTGACTTCGTTCATCGAGGCAAAGGATTGCAGGATTCCGAGCAGGAACCCCGACAGCACGGCGCCGGGCAGCGACCCCATGCCGCCGACGACGACGACGACAAAGGACAGCACCAGAAAATCCATCCCCATGTGATAGTTGGGGCTGTTGATCGGCGCGTACATCACCCCGGCCAGCCCGGCGACGGCGGCCGCGATCCCGAACATCAGCGTGAATCGCTTGTCGATGTCGATGCCGAGCAGGCCGACGGTTTCCCGATCCGCCATGCCCGCCCGCACGACCATGCCAAAGGTGGTGAACCGCAGGAAAGCGAACACCCCCGCGATGATCACCGTCGAAAAAGCGAAATAGACCAGCCGCCAGTAGGGATAGATGATCTGACCCGCGTCGAACCCCATCAGAACGCCGAAATCGAGACTGCCGCGAAAGGCCGAGGGGGCGGGCGTTGGGATCGGGTTTGCGCCGTAGAAATACTTGATGACCTCTTGCAACACGATGGCCAGACCGAAGGTCACAAGGATCTGGTCGGCGTGCGGACGTTTGTAGAAATGCTTGATCAGGCCGCGTTCCATGATGAACCCGATCAGAATCATCACCGGGATCGCCAGCAGGATCGACAGTGGCACCGCCCAATCGATCATCCAGGCCCCGGCAGCGTCGCCGAACCATTGTTTGATGTAGAGGATGTCGTCGAATTTCGGGTTGCCGAGAAAATCGGTGCCCGATGGTTCGCTGGCCAGATGTGACAGGGTGATGATCTTGGAAAGGGTGACGGCGCAGAAGGCGCCGATCATGAACAGGGCACCGTGGGCGAAATTGACGACGCCAAGGGTGCCGAAGATCAGGGTCAGCCCGAGGGCGATCAGCGCATA
>JBBSBK010000039.1:0-30338 GCA_038251315.1 Rhodobacterales bacterium
CGCAGCCGCAGGGACACGGGGCGCGGACCGGGCCTAAAAGCGCCGGTAGGGCGGCCACCGTCGCCCGCGCGTGCCCGGCATTGCCGTGCAGGGTGGCGATGATCGCGCTGATATCCACCGTGCCGTGGTCGGGGTGCCAGCTGTCGTAGTCGGTTATCATCGCGACGGAAGCGTAACAAAGCTCGGCCTCGCGCGTTAGTTTCGCCTCGGGCATGTTGGTCATGCCGATCACGTCGCAGCCCCAGGCGCGATACATCCGGCTTTCAGCGACGGATGAAAACTGTGGTCCTTCCATCGCAAGGTAGGTGCCGCCGCGATGCACGTTCACGCCGGTCCCGCGTGCGGCGGTTTCGCAGGCGTCCATCAGGCGTGCGCAGGTCGGATGCGCGACGCTGACGTGGGCGACGCAACCGGTGCCGAAGAACGATTTTTCCCGCGCGACAGTGCGGTCGATGAACTGGTCGACGATAATGAAATCGCCGGGTGCCATGTCGTCGCGGAACGACCCACAAGCGCTGACGCTGACCACATCCGTCACCCCCAGCCTTTTCAGCGCGTCGATATTGGCGCGGTAAGGCACGGTTGTCGGGCTGTGGACGTGCCCCCGCCCGTGCCGGGGCAGGAATGCCATCGCTACGCCGTCCAGTATCCCGGTCAGTATGTCGTCCGATGGTGTGCCCCAGGGCGAGGTGACGCTGACCCATGCCGGATCGGTCAGCCCGTCGATATCGTAAACGCCCGATCCGCCGATGATGCCCAGTTTCGTCTGCATTGGCGGCCCTTTTCGATCCCCGGTCATCCTTGCCAAATCCCGCCCGGGGCCGCAACCACTGCGTGCGATGCCGGGAAAAATCCACGGCCAAGGGGTGACAATCGGGCCCGCCCTTGCTAGTCGGGCGGCGACACCGACATTTCTGACAGGTAATTCCTTTATGACCCGCACATTCTGGGCGGCATTTGCCGACCGTATGACCCCGACCGATCCGATCGCCCTGACCCCGTCCCGTTTGCGCATCGAACTGCTGGCGGGGCTGACCGTCGCACTGGCGCTGGTCCCCGAGGCGGTGGCGTTTGCCTTTGTTGCCGGGGTGCATCCGCTGGTCGGCCTTTATGCCGCGTTCATTGTCGGCCTGATCACCGCCCTGATCGGTGGGCGGCCGGGGATGATATCGGGGGCGACCGGGGCGTTGGCCGTGGTCATGGTCAGTCTGGTGGCACAGCACGGCGTCGAATATCTCTTTGCCACTGTCGTCCTGATGGGTCTGATCCAGATGTTCGTCGGGTTCATGCACTGGGGCAAGTTCATCCGTCTGGTGCCGCATCCGGTGATGCTGGGCTTCGTCAACGGGCTGGCCATCGTGATCTTTCTGGCGCAATTGGGCCAGTTCAAGGTGCCGGGCAGTGGGGGCATCGACGCGGCGGGTGGCGGGCATGGGATCGGCGGTGGTGAATGGCTGTCGGGCGTGCCGATGATGTTGATGCTGGGGCTGGTCGCGCTGACGATGGCGATCATCTGGGCAGTGCCGCGTGTGACCAAGACGTTTCCCGCACCCCTTGCGGGCATCGGAATCGTTGCGTTGCTGGTCATCGTCCTGGGGCTGGACGTGCCGCGTGTGGGCGATCTGGCCTCCATCGCTGGCGGGCTGCCGGCGTTTCATCTACCGGGCGTTCCCCTGACGTTCGAGACGTTCCAGATCATCCTGCCTTATGCGCTGATCCTGTCGGCTATCGGGTTGATCGAAAGCCTGCTGACCCTGAACCTTGTGAGTGAAATGACCGGACGGCGCGGTGGTGCGTCGCAGGAATGTATCGCCCAAGGGGTCGCCAATACCGTCACCGGCGTATTCGGCGGGATGGGCGGCTGTGCGATGATCGGACAGTCGATGATCAACGTCAAATCGGGTGGGCGGACCCGCATCGCCGGGATCGCGTCGGCGCTGTTCCTGCTGGCGTTCATCTTGTTCGCCAGCGGGCTGATCGAACAGATTCCGCTGGCCGCACTGGTCGGCGTCATGTTCATGGTGGTGATCGGCACGTTTGCGTGGAACAGCCTGACGATCTTGCGCAAGGTGCCGCGGACCGATGCTTTTGTGACCATCCTTGTGACCATCGTCACCGTCGCCACCGACCTTGCCACCGCCGTCGTGGTCGGCGTCATCGTGTCCGCGCTGGCCTATGCATGGAACAACGCGCGGCGCATCTATGCCAGCACATATAACACGCCCGAGGGGGCCAAGGTCTACAAGATCAACGGCCCGCTGTTTTTTGGTTCATCCGAGGGGTTCACCGAACTGTTCCAGATCGACGCCGACCCCGAGGTCGTGATCGTCGATTTCGAAGGAAGCCGGGTCGTCGACCAATCGGCCCTGCAAGCGATCGAGGCTGTCGCGTTGCGTTACGAAACCGCGGGCAAGCGCATCCAACTGCGCCACCTGACCGCCGATTGCCACCGCCTGCTGTCCCGCGCGGGGCACCTGATGGTCGACAGTGACGATGACCCCGATTACGGCATCGCAGTGGATTACGGGGTGCGGACGGGGATCATCGGCGGGCATTAGGGCGTTCGAGGCCGAAGACCTCGCGCACCACCGCATAGTCGTGATACCCGAGGCGCGCGAGCGGCTGGTAGCGCGTCACATCGAACCGCCCGTCGACAAGGCAGTCGTCGGCCAGATGCACACCCGTTACTTGCCCGAAGACCACCGTATTGTGGTCACCCAGCATCGGCACCACTTGGGTCAACCGACATTCAAGCGCGGCAGGCGCAGCGGCGACGCGGGCGCAGGGGATCGTGGCGCAATCCGCCTTTTCCAACCCGGCAAGGGCGAATTCGTCGACTCCGGCGTCCCACGGCCCCGACGTCGTGTTCATCGCGTCTTTGAGGGCGTGGCTGACGATGTTGACGCAGAACACGCCGGTTTCAAGGATCTGGGCGACGGTGTCCTTGCTGCCGTCGCGATCAGGTTTGGCGCCGCTGGACGCAAACATGATCTGCGGGGGGTTGTCGGCGACAGCGTTGAAGAACGAATAGGGTGCCAGATTGTCGGCCCCATTCGCGCCGCGCGTCGATATCCATGCGATCGGGCGCGGGCTGACCACCGCCTTGAACGGGTTATGCGGTAATCCGTGGCCGTTTTCGGGGCGATAGAACATTATCGGGCCTTTTCGTGAAACTGCCCAAGGGGTAGCGTGGCCCGAGGCCAAGAACCAGAGGCGACAGCAGGCATGTACGATCTGGTGCAGGAAAGTGCGGACGACTGGTGGGAGGTCGAGGCGCTGTATGACCTTTGTTTCGCGCCGGGGCGCACTGCGCTGTCGTCCTATCGGCTCCGCGACGGTGTGCCGCCGATCGCGCCGCTGTGTTTCACCGCCCGCGACCGCGACGGGATTCTTGGCGGTTGTATCCGCAACTGGCCGGTCATGGTGGGCGAAAGGCTGGCTGTCTTGCTTGGCCCGGTCGCGGTGCATCCGACCCGGCAGGGTGAAGGGCTGGGCGCGATGATGATGCGCAAATGCCTGAACCGGGCGCATGATCTGGGCTGGGCGCGGGTGCTGCTGGTGGGCGACGCGCCCTACTACCGTCGTTTCGGCTTCAGCAGATTGCCCGATGTCGTCATGCCACCGCCGACCAACCCCGACCGGGTGCTGGGCCATGCCCTGTCGCCGGGGGCCTGGGTCGGCGTCAGGGGGCAGGTCCGCAAGGCGTATGATTGCAAATTCGATCTGTCGCCCCATCTGTAGAACATGAGCCCGCACAAGATGATCCTGGTGAACCCCGACACCCCTCTGACGCCTGAAGCGACGGCGGAAATCGCTGCCATTGCCGCCCGCCAGCGGCGCGCCAACGGTGTGTTGATGAAGGCAATCAATTTCGTCGGCGGGCAGGTCGAGGAGGGCTTGCGGATGTTGCCCAAGGGGGTGCGCGGACAGATCGATGCGGCGGCCCGGTCGGCATTGCACCACAGCTATACTGCCGCCAGCCGGTCGCGCGGCGGGGCGCTGGGCCGGGTTTTGGTCGGTGACCGGATGCACAAGGTCATGGCGACGATCTCGGGCGCTTTGGGAGGCTTGGGCGGCCTGCCGACCGCACTGGCCGAATTGCCGGTCGCAACCACAATGATCTTTCGCGCCGTGCAGGGCGTCGCCGCCGCCCATGGCGAGGATCCCTTGACCGAGGAAACCCGGCTGGAATGTCTGCGCGTATTCAGCGCCGGTGGGCCGGGGGCGGCGGACGACGGGGTGAACACGTCCTTTGTCGGGGCGCGGCTGTCATTATCGGGCACGGCGGTCAATGCCCTGATCGGCAAGGTAGCCCCCCGTTTCGCCGCCGTCCTGTCGCAGAAACTGGCCACACAGTCGATCCCGGTGCTGGGCGCAGCGGCGGGGGCGGGCACGAATTATGCCTTCATCGACTATTATACCGAGATGGCGCATGTGCATTTCGGCTTGCGCGCGCTCGCCCGTCAATTCGACGGCGACGAGGTGCTGACCGAATTCCACCGGGTTCTGGCGTCGGCCAAGGTGCCGGTCAACCGGGCCTGACGTTGCCTTACGCAGAGCCGTCGTCGTCCTGCATCCGGCCGCGCAACTGGGCCTCCCATCCATCCATCAATTCGCGCACACGGGTGACGAAGGGTTCATTCTGGGCGACCGGGATGTCGGGTTGGTGCAGCGGCGCCACCTCGATCATCGCCTGACGATCCATCGCGTCGAAATGGGCGATCTTGCGTTCAGCCTCGGCCCGCGTATCGCCAAGCGCCTCGAACGCCGACCGGGCCATGCGCAGCGAACTGTCATAGGTTTCGCGGATGATGTCGCGGCATCCTGCGGCATACAGGTCATAGACATGGGTGCGGTCGCGCGCGCGGGCCACGACGTGCAGGTTCGGGAAATGCTTGACCGCGTAACGGACCATTTCGGTGATCTGGTCCTTGTCGTCAATGGCGATGACCAGCATCCGCGCCTTGGCGATCCCGGCGGCGGCCAGCAGGTCGGGGCGGCTGGCGTCGCCAAAGTAGATCCGGAAACCAAAACTACGCAGCATCTCCAGTTGCGCCGACGAATAGTCGATGACGGTCGTCGTATGCCCCGCCGCCCGCAGCGCCCGGTTGACGATGCCGCCGACCCGGCCGTGACCGGCGATGATCACGCTCCCGGTCTCGGTGATTTCATCTGCAGCGCGGGTCTCGGCGAAATCGAAGCGGGGCGCGATCACCCGATCGTAGAGAATGAACAGGGCCGGCGTCAGCAGCATCGACAACGCGACGATCAGCAGCAGGTTGTCGGCCAGCGCCTGCGGGATGACCCCGCTCGCGACGGTGAACGACAGCAGCACGAAACCAAACTCGCCTGCCTGCCCCAAGCCAAGGGCGAAGAGCCATTTGTCGGCCCCGCGCAACCTGAACAGATAGCCGAGGGCGAGCAACACGGCGATCTTGACCCCGATTACCGCCAGCGTCAGCCCGACGATTACGCCCAGATTGTCCAGCATCAGGGCAAAGTTGATGCCCGCGCCGACGGACATGAAAAACACCCCGAGCAGCAGGCCTTTAAATGGGTCGATATCGCTTTCCAACTCGTGCCGGTATGCGCTGTTGGCCAGCACCACCCCGGCGAGAAAGGTGCCGAGTGCAGGTGACAGGCCGACCAGTGACATCAGCAGGGCAATGCCGACGACGATCATCAGCGCGGCTGCGGTGAACAATTCGCGCAACCGGGCGGCCGCGATGAACCGAAAGATCGGCCCGGTCAGGAACATGCCGCCGCCGATGACCGCCGCGATGGCCGCCAGCGTCACCAGCGCCGCCTGCCAGCCTGGCAGCCCATCGACAAGGCTGAGGCCGCCGTGATCGTCGCCATGCGGTACCGATTGCAGCAGGCCCGGCAGCACCAGCAACGGGATCAGCGCCAGCATCGGGATCACCGCGATGTCCTGAAACAGCAACACGGCGAAACCAGCCTGCCCGCCGTCGGATTTCATCAGCCCCTTTTCGGTCAGGGTTTGCAGCACGATGGCCGTCGACGACAGCGACAGAACCAGCCCGACAGTCAACGCCACCGTCCAGCCAAGGCCCAGCGCCATCGCCCCGGCCATGACTGCCAGCGCCGTGCCGATCACCTGCAACCCGCCAAGCCCCAGCAGCTTTGCGCGCATCTGCCATAGCAGTTTCGGCTCCAGTTCGAGCCCGACGAGGAACAGCATCATCACAACGCCGAATTCGGCGAAATGCTGGATCGATTCCACATCGACACCGATCAGGGCAAGGCCCGGACTGATGACGATTCCCGCAATCAGATAGCCCAGAACCGACCCGAGGCCGAAACGGCTGGCAATCGGCACCGCAGCGACGCCCGCAGCTAGAAAGATGAAGGCCAGAAGCAGGAAATCGGTCATCCCTGTGTCGCCAGCCACTGCGTGACCGCACCGCGCACCGACTGATCACCGCGCGCCCGCGCCGCGTCGATCACCGCCTTGACCTCGGTCAGATCGACCTGCCGCAACAGGTGCTTGACCGGCCCGACCGACGACGGGCGCATCGACAACGACCGCAGACCGATGGCGGCGAAACACAGCGCCTCGACCGGCCGCCCGGCATCTTCGCCGCAGAACGACAGCGGCGTGCCGGCCATGGCGCAGCGAGCAACGACCATCTCCAGAAACGCCAGAAAGCTCGTGTTCAGGGTATCATACCGCTTGCGCACACGTTCATTCTCGCGGTCGGCGGCGAAAAAGAACTGCTTGAGGTCGTTGCCGCCGATCGAGATGAAATCGACCTCGGCAAAGAATTCATCGGGGGCGAAGGCAAGGCTGGGCGTCTCCAGCATCGCCCCGACCTCGAGCGTTGGGGGTAGCGGATGGCCTAGCACCGTCTCGCGGGCCTTGGCCTTGTCCATCTCGGCCTTGGCCAGCCGGAATTCGTCCAACTGGGTGACGAACGGAAACATCACCGCCAGCGGCCGCCCGTTCGCCGCGCGCAGCAGTGCCTGCAACTGCATCCGCAACACGCCGGGTTTATCAAGGCCGACGCGGATCGCCCGCCAGCCCATCGCCGGGTTGGGTTCGTCAAAGGCCTTCATGTAGGGCAACACCTTGTCCGACCCGATGTCGAGAGTGCGGAACGCGACCCGCTTGCCCTGCGCCGCCGCCATGACCCGCGAATACAACGCCGACAATTCGGCCCGTTTGGGCATCTTGTTGCGGATCAGGAATTGCAGTTCGGTGCGAAACAGCCCGACGCCTTCGGCGCCCGATCCGACCAGCGAGGGCAGATCGGCCATCAGCCCGGCGTTCATGTTCAGCGAAATCGTGGTGCCGCAGCGCGCCGTCGCGGGCAGGTCGCGGATGCTGGCGTAGCGTTCCTGCGCCGCCGCCTGCATCGCGATCTTGTCGCGGAACGCCGACACGACCACATCGTCGGGGCGCAGATGCACGATGCCCTGATCGCCGTCGACCAGAATGGCATCGCCGTTCAGCGCCTCGGTCAACACCCCCGTGGCGCTGATCACCAATGGGATCGCCCAGGCCCGCGCGACGATGGCTGCGTGGCTGCCGACCGACCCTTCCTCGAGCACGATACCGCGCAGGATTTTGCCGTAGTCCAGCAGTTCGCCGGGCCCGATGTTGCGCGCAACCAGCACGGGGTTTTCCGGCATATCGGCCCCGGTATCGGCCCCCTGCCCGGTCAGAATGCGCAGCAGGCGGTTTGACAGATCGTCCAGGTCATGCAGGCGGTCGCGCAAATAGGCATCGCTCGCCTGCCCCATCCGGGCCCGCGCCAACGATTGTTCCTTTTCGACGGCCGCTTCGGCGGAAAGGCCGTTTTCCACGTCCGATTCCATCCGGCGCATCCAGCTGCGCGACTGCGCGAACAGGCGATAGGCCTCAAGCACCTCGCGCTGGTCCCCGTCGATGACCGGCGCACCGTCCAGCATCGCGTCCACCGACCCGCGCAATGTGTCAACGGCATCGCGCAGCCGGGCCACCTCGGCCACCGGATCGTCAGCGATCGGGTTGGTGACGACGACGCGCGGCTCGTGCAGATAAACCCGGCCTTCGACGGTGCCTTCCTGCGCCGAAGTCCCGCGCAGCAGCACTGGCTGCTTGTGGCGGGCCGACAGGGCCGCACCTTCGCCGATGAAGGCGCCAAGCTCGGTCATTTCTGCCAAGACCATTGCCACGACCTCGAGCGCGTAAACCTCGTCTGGGGTGAATTCACGGGCAGCCTTTGACTGCACGACCAAGACACCCAGCGCGTCGCCAAGCCGCTGGATCGGCACCCCGCAAAAGCTGGAATACCGCTCCTCGCCCGTCTCGGGCATATAGCGGAAACCCTTGGCGGCGGGGGCATCGGCAGTGTTGATAACGCGGCGACTGCGGGCCGTCCGCCCGACGAGCCCTTCGCCCAGTCGCATCCGGGTCTGGTGAACCGCCTCGGCCTGCAAACCTTCAGTGGCGCAAAGTTCCAGTGTTTCAGGATCGCGGAACAGGTAGATCGAACAGACCTCGGCGCGCATCGAGTCAGCGATAAGCCCGACGATGCGGTCCAGCCGCGCCTGCCCCGCCGAATCCTCGGCCAGGGTATCGCGCAGACGACCCAGCAGCTTGCGGCTGTCGCTTTCCATCCTTTCGGGCATGCTGCACCGTGCTCCTCATGACGCACCAGAGGCGGTTAGAGCACAACCGGGGTCGAAGGGGAACGGGGCATTGGCAATGTTGGGAGTGCAAACCCAGTGGAGTCCGAGACGGCGACTATCCGGTCAGGATTGATCTGAGCGATTTCGACTCGTCGGCGATGAAGTCGAAGAATGCCGAGATGCGTCGCGTCCGTCGCTGGTCGGGATGCGCCAGAAGGCGCCAGGCGCGAGTCAGTTCCGGCACAGGACCAAGAATACAGACAAGATCGGGCTCTGCATCGCCCAAGGCCAGCGGCAGTGGCGCGATCCCGACTCCGGCCTTTGCAGCGTAAATCAGGCCGAGGACGCTCGTATTTCGCGCGGCGTAGGCGGCATTTGGCGCCACCTGTTTGAGCCAGGTCGAGATGCGGTGCTTACTCATGCTTTCCTCGAAACCGATCAGCGGATGCTGGTCAAGTTCGTTGACCGAAGCGGGACTGCCGTGGCGTTCAATATACTGCCGACTGGCATAGATCGCCCAGACCGAATCCGCGATCTTGCGACCCACCAGATCGCCGGCATCGGTGTCGCCTGATCGCAAGGCGACATCGGCTTCGCCCTTGGCGAGGTCGACGTATTGATCGCTGAGGACGAATTCGACCTTGAGGTCAGGATGGGCATCGTGAAATCGATCCAGAATGCCGGACTCATTCAGCCGGAACGCAATCGGTTCTGGGCAGGTCAGGCGGATGACGCCCATGGACCGGCGCGCTGCGTCCGCGAGATCCTGCTCGAACGCTTCGGCGGCGGCGGCGACCGCTTTAGCCGCGGGCAGGATTGCGGCACCGAGATCGGTCAGGCGGTACCCCGATGGCAATCTCTCGACCATTTGCTGCCCAAGGTGCTGTTCAAAAGCTGCAAGGCGTCGTTGCACCGTCGACTGATTGACTCCTAGCGCCCGACCGGCGGCGAGCGTGCTGCCGTGCCGAGCGACACCAAGAAAGAACTTCAGATCATCCCAGTTGAACATGCATGCGTTATGCGCTTTCGCGGCCCCCCTATGCAATCGTGCATCTGTCGGAACGGGAGCGTCGGGTGTAATCTGATGGCGTCGGACCTGCTTTCGGGGTCCGGCAAGGCGGCGAACCAACACTTTTCAAGACCGCCGCTAAGTTTGCCATTTTCTGAAACCATCGAGACCGGATCGGTGGCGTCGGCCATCGTCGGTCGGCGGCTCGGCCATCCCCAAAGGAGAAATGCACTATGTGGACTTCAATTCTTCCAATGCGAAAGGTCTCGGCGGGTCTCGCCCTGATACTTCTGTTGCCCGCCGCTCTGCAAGCGCAAGACGCGGCACCAGCCAGACCGACCCTGTTACTGGATCAGGTTGTTGCAGACATGCCGATCGGTGCAGAGCAGGAAATCCGCGTCCTGACCGCGACTTTCGAACCTGGGCAGAAAACGCCTTTTCACACCCATCGTTTTCCGGTCACCGTGCATGTTCTCGACGGTGAATTCGTCCTTGAGGTCGACGGAATGGATCCAGTGCGGCACGCTGCGGGCGACACTTTCGTCGAGCCGCCCAACGTCAAGATGATCGGTTCGAACGGCAGCGCCGACGGCCCCCTGAGCGTCCTCATCTTTTATGTCAGTGACCCGGAAACACCGTTCCTCGACCCGATCGAGTGATCGGAACCCGCCGGCAAAGGAAACTATGCGGAACCCGAAGTTTGCGTCGGATCGCCCAGAACCGGGGCCAATGGCCCCGATTCACTCGCTCAGGCAACCTTGTCCAGCCCAAAGGTGTCGTGCAGCGCCTGTACCGCCAGTTCCATGTATTTTCGGTCGATCAGCACCGAGATCTTGATTTCGGAGGTGGTGATGACCTTGATGTTGATGTTCTCGTCGCGCAGCGCCTTGAACATCTGCGCGGCTACGCCTGCATGACTGCGCATCCCGATGCCGACGACCGATACCTTGGCGACGCCATCGTCGGTCACAAGGTCATGGAACGCGATTTCGCCCCGCGCTGCCGCTTCATTCACCGCCTTGGCTGCCCGCAGCACCTGATCGGTCGGGCATGAAAACGTCATGTCGGTGCGTCCGTCCTCGGAAATATTCTGCACGATCATGTCGACATTGACTCCGGCGTCTGCCAGCGGGCCAAAGATTGCGGCGGCAATACCCGGTTTGTCGGCCACCGAGATCAGCGTCATCTTGGCCTCGTCGCGGCTAAAGGCCACCCCGGCCACGGCATTGCTTTCCATGATATCCTCCTCGTCGCAGACCAGCGTGCCCGCCGTATCCGATGGTTCCTCGAAACTGCTCAAGACCCGCAGTCGGACCTTGTAACGCATGGCCAGTTCGACCGAACGGGTCTGCAAAACCTTGGCACCAAGGGATGCCAGTTCCAGCATCTCCTCGAAGGAAATGCGATCCAGCTTGCGGGCCTTGGCGCAGATCCGCGGGTCGGTCGTGTAAACGCCATCGACGTCGGTGTAGATGTCGCAGCGTTCGGCCGTGAACGCCGCTGCAAACGCCACTGCTGTTGTATCCGAACCGCCGCGCCCCAGTGTTGTGATCCGCCCTTCCGGGCTGACGCCTTGGAACCCGGCGACAACGGCCACCTTCATCCCTTCGGCAAATTTGCGGCGAATGTTAGCGGGGGGAATATCCTCGATCCGGGCGGATGAGTGGGCGCTGGTCGTCATCACCGGCACCTGCCAGCCTTGCCAACTGCGCGCCGGAATATCCATTTCCTGCAACCGCAGCGCCATCAGGCCGGCGGTGACATTCTCGCCAGACGATACTACGGCGTCATATTCGCGGGCGTCATAGAGGGGCGAGGTGTCGTCGACCCAGCTGACCAGTTCGTTGGTCTTGCCCGACATCGCCGACACGATGACGATGACATCGTACCCCTTGGCGACCTCGACCGCGACGCGCTTGGACGCGCGGGCGATCCGGTCGACATTGGCAACCGAAGTGCCGCCGAATTTCATTACAAGTGTCGGCATCGCAGCCCCTGAAAGAATGTGCCGCCGTCTTAGTCGGGCCGCGTGCCAAGGGCAACGGCCACCACACAACGTCTTTTAGCTTCTGTTGGCTGAAAATATCTCGGGGGAGGCCAAAGGCCGGGGGCAGCGCCCCCAAGCGTCAGAACGGAAACGCGCTGCCGTCCCAGGTCTCGAAGCAGCCGGTCGTGGTGACGCTCAGCCGGGCGAACCGCTGGATCAGCCCCTCTGCCGCCTCTTTGGGATCAATCGCTGCACCGGCCCCGCCCATGTCGGTACGCACCCAGCCGGGGTGATAGATGCCCACGGCAATCCCGTCGACGCGCAGATCCACGGCCAGATTGCGCCCAAGGTTCAGCGCCGCCGCCTTGGACGCGCGGTAAATGTAGCTGCCGCCCGAGGCCCGCTCGTCCGACGCCATCTGGCTGGAGATGATCGCGATCTTTGCGTCCTTGGCCGCCCGCAGGTTGGGCAAAAGGGTCTGGATCGTCTGGAAAACCCCGGTCACGTTGGTCGCAAATGTCGCGGCCCACAGGTTTGGGGCGAACCCGTCGGCCAGCTTTTGCCCCTTGTCACGATAGACCCCGGCGTTGCACACCAGCAAGCTGACGGGCTGATCCTTCAATGTCGCGGCAAGCGCCGCAAACGACCCCTGATCGGTCACATCCAGCGCCAGCAGGTCAGTGCCGTCCGGTTCGCGCGCCGTCCCGCGCACATTCACCCCCTTGGTGGCGTAGCCGTCCAGCAGGGCCTTGCCGATCCCGCGGTTGGCCCCGGTGATCAGTGTCAGGGCACTCAATGCGTGCGCTTTCGCGGGCCAAAGGGCAGCGGGGCAACAGGCACGCCGTCCTCAATGAGCTTGCGCGCCTCGTCCACCTGCGCTTCGCCCCAGATCGACCGTTCCGGCATGTCGCCCGCGTGCATCGCACGGGCCTCGGCGGCAAAACTCAGGCCGACGTAGTCAGAATCAATTTCGACCTTTCGGCGCAGATCGGCCAGCGCCTGTTCGGCGGGGCTTGCCGGCGCGGAAAGCGGCCTGTCATGGAGGTGGCGATCGGTGCTGACCGCAGGAGCCATCAATGCCTTGCTGATTGCCCCTGACCCGCAGACCGCGCAGGCCAGCATCCCGGCCACATCCAGTGCCTCATAGGCCGCAGCTGACGCGAACCAGCTGTCGAACCGGTGGTCATTGTCGCAGTGAAGGGTAAAGCGGATCATCGGCTGTCGGTTTCCTGAACTTGGTCGGCTGTCATACTTAAGCCTTTGTGCCGTCATGGCAATGCGCCCGTCAGCCTTGCCGGGTCAACATCCGGGGATCGAAGGTGGCAAGAATCTGGCGCAGCTCCGGTTCGTCGACCTTTGTCGCGGCCTTGGTCAGGGTGTACCATTTGCGGCGCCGCTGATGCTGTTCCGGCCATGCCATATGCACGGCGGTGACATGCACCGGATAGACAAGGGCGATGACCGGGGTGCGGGTGCGGTCCAGCGGCTTGATGTAGGAATAGACGCCGAGGCACCGATCAAAGGTATCGCCGGTCAGCCCGGCCTCCTCCCACGCCTCGGTCGCTGCGGCGTCGGCAGGGGTCTGTTTGTGCATCGGCCAGCCTTTCGGCAATATCCACCGCCCGGTGCCACGGCTGGTCACCAGACAGGCCTGCACCACGTCGCCGACAGATCGATAACACAGCGCCGCGAACTGGGTGCGCACGTCGGTCTTGCCGCCGTAGCGCAGCTTGATGGGCAGTTGGGCCGGGTTGTCGTGGTTCATTGTCGGCTCGGATCTGGGGGTGACTCGGGTTCGATCGTTGCACCGCGCGTCACGCGATGCAAATGGCAAACTGATGACAGGCGATCATGGTTGCCAATCGTGGCACTGCATGGATATCTGGCCGCATGATGCGAAACCTGACCCGTCCATTTACCCTGTTGTGCCTGCTTGCCGCCACACCCGCCACCGCGGATGACATCACCGTTTTTGCCGCCGCGAGCTTGCAGACCGCGCTTGACCGGGTCGCCGCCGACTGGGCGGCCGATACCGGCAACCGCGTGATCGCGGTTTATGACGGATCTGGCCGTCTGGCTCGTCAGATTGCCCAAGGGGCGCCAGCCGACATCTTTATTTCAGCCAGCCCCGACTGGATGGATTCGCTGGAAATTGACAAGACCATCGTGCCGTCCAGCCGGAGCGACATTCTGGGCAATGCACTGGTGCTGATTGCCCCCGCCGGAGCAACCATCGCCGATCCGCTGGCCGATCTGATGGCGCGCCTTGGTGACGGCAAGCTGGCGATGGGTAACGTCGATACGGTACCGGCCGGGGTCTATGGCAAGGCCGCGTTGACCAGCCTCGGGCTGTGGGAGGCTGTCGCGCCGCATGTTGCGCAGACCGATAGCGTCCGTGCCGCTCTGGCGCTTGTCAGCCTGGGCGAGGCGTCCATGGGGATCGTCTATGCGAGCGACGCCATGGCCGACAAGGGCGTGCAGGTGATCGCGATTTTTCCCGATGAAAGCCACCCGCCGATCATCTATCCCGCCGCCCTGACTGGCGATGCCGGTCCCGCAGCGCAGGCGTTCCTCGACTACCTCTCGACCCCATTGGCGCGGGCGGTCTTTGTGGCAGAAGGGTTCGCCGGGGCACCAAAGTGACGGCAATCGGCCCAGCAGAATGGGAGGCCGTGCGCCTGTCGCTCTGGGTGGCACTTTGGGCGACACTCTGCAGTTTGCCGTTGGCGCTTTTGTGCGCCTTTGCGCTGGTCCGGGGCCGGTTCTGGGGCCGGGGCGCGCTGAACATCCTGGTTCACCTGCCCCTGGTCATGCCCCCCGTCGTCACCGGCTATCTGTTGCTGCTGACCTTCGGACGGCGCGGCCCGGTTGGCGGGTTTCTGGAACAGGCGTTCGGTTTGGTGTTCGCGTTCAGATGGACCGGCGCCGCGCTGGCCGCCGCCGTCATGGGTTTTCCGCTGATGGTGCGGGCGATGCGGATGGGGATTGCTGCGGTGGACCGGCGGCTTGAGGATGCGGCGGCCACACTTGGGGCGTCGCGCTGGCGGGTCTTTGCCACCATTACCCTGCCGCTGGCCGCGCCCGGCGTGCTGGCCGGCGCAATCCTTGGTTTCGCCAAGGCGCTGGGCGAATTCGGCGCGACGATCACCTTCGTATCCAACATCCCCGGCCAGACCCGGACCATCCCCCTGGCGATCAATGCCGCCTTGGACGTACCGGGTGGGGAACCGCTGGCGCTGTCGCTTGCGCTGGTGTCGGTCGGACTGGCGGCGCTGGCCCTCGTCGCGTCGGAATGGGTCGCGCGACGGTTGTCCGACCGGGGGACGTTGTGATGCTGTCGGTCAGTTTGCGCCATGACTTTGCCGGTTTCAGCCTCGATCTGGGGTTTGACGCGCCCGCCGGGCTGACCGTGCTTTTCGGCCCGTCCGGGTCGGGTAAGACCAGCGTGATCAATGCCGTCGCCGGACTGTTGCACCCCAAGGCGGGCCGGATCGCGCTGGACACCGCGGTGCTGTTGGATACCGCGACGGGTGCTGACGTGCCGACCCATCGCCGCCGGATCGGTTATGTCTTTCAGGATGCCCGGTTGTTTCCGCACATGAGCGTCGGGCGCAACCTGACCTATGGCGGCAGCCACGACCGGGACAGGATCATTGCCCTGCTGGGGCTGGATGGCCTGCTTGACCGTCGCCCCGCAACCCTGTCGGGGGGCGAAAAGCAGCGTGTCGCGCTGGGCCGGGCGCTGATGTCAGACCCGGCGTTGCTGTTGATGGATGAACCGCTTGCCGCACTCGACACGCCGCGCAAGGCCGAAATCATGCCCTATATCGAGGCGCTGCGCGACCGTGTCCGCATCCCGATCCTCTACGTCAGTCACGACGTGGTCGAAGTCGCGCGGCTGGCCACCACGCTCGTGCTGATGGACCGGGGTCGGATTACCCGCTCCGGGCCGCTGGAAACTGTTCTGTCGGACCCTGCTGCCGTGCCCCTGATGGGGCCGCGCGACGCAGGTGCGGTGATCCGGGGAACCATTGCGGCGCATGACCGGGACGGGCTGAGCGTTGTGCAATTCGATGGCGGCCAGCTGATTCTGCCGGGGCCGCTGGGGCCGGTCGGTGCCGTCGTGCGGGTCAGAGTGGCGGCGCAGGATGTGATCCTGTCGCTGCGTGCGCCGACCGGCATATCGGCACTGAACGTGCTGTCCGTGACTGTGACCGGGCTAGCAGGCGGCACTTTAGGGGTGGCCGTCGGGTTGCGGGCGGGCAACACCGCGCTGCTGGCGCGGGTCACCCGGCGGTCCGCGGTTGCGCTGGGGCTGGTGGCGGGACAGCAGATTTTTGCCATCCTCAAGGCAAATGCGATCGCGCCACAGGACGTCGGGCCGCAAGACGAAACTTGAACGATCTGAAGGTTGACTACGGATTCAAAAAGCTTCCGGCCGGAACTCTGCGTCTCTAGAGACGCGCGACGCGGTTTCGGGCTCGAAGCCATTTACAAACAGCGGTGCGCCAATGTCCATCTGTCCGACACCGACACCGACACCGAGACCGACGCCGACCCCGACCAGGATCAGATCGGCGTCGGTCTCATGCCAGCCACTTGTCGGAAATTCGCAAAGCGTTGCCCGATGGGCTACAGAACTGGGCGTTGGGACTGATGGGCGAGCTTGCGGCGCTGCGTGGCGACGATGCGACCGCACGGGATCTGTTCCGACAGGTCGTTGACGCCGATCCTACGTCGATCCGCGACCGGCTGCTGCTGGCCGACGCGCTGCTGGCGCTGGACGATCCTGCTGGGGTGATCGACCTGCTTGCGCAGGTGCCTGACGTCGATGGCGTGCTGGTCCGCCGGGTTTTGGCGGCGCGGGCGCTGGGACAGAACGCGGATGCCACGGCGGCGGCTGACGCGTTGGGTCGCCGGGTGAGGCTGAACCTTGACCTTGGTCTGACGGCGCATGCGCGCGAAGAGGCGATGTATTTTCTCGGGATCGCCGACGATCCGGCAATGGCGCTGGCACGGGCAAAGGTGAACTGGGATTTGCAGCACGAGATCGAGGATGCGCGCCTGCTACTTCAAGCCGCCCAGGCGGAGGCACGGGTCTTGCCGTGGCGCTGGTGGGGTTCAACATTGGTATCGAACTGGCACAGATCGGCGTCGTGCTGGCAGCGATGCCGGCGCTTTATGTACTCGGAGGAGGCCGCCCGATGTTGTGGATTGGCAGTTTGGGTGCTGGAGTGGCCGGTGCATGGTGGCTGGCCCTACGAGTAACTGCCATTTTGGGCGGTTGAGGTTTCGTTCCGGACATCGGTTGCTTCGATCCGTGCGAAAGCACTGCTTGCGCGTAAAATCGCTGGGATCGGCGGTCGAACCGTGTCGATCGCAGACCTGGCCCTCCGTCACCCGTCGATCCGGCCCGCCATGATGGCAATCGCCTTTTGATAGACCCCGGCTGCGTTCCATTGCTGGATGACGGCGAAATTGGGCTGGCCTTCCTGAAAACCTTGCCCCGGCTGCCAGCCCTTTTGCGCCAGAAAATTCGCGGTCGAGGCGAGCGCATCGGACATATTGGTCAGGTCGATCACGCCATTGCCATCTGCATCGACGCCATACCGGACGATGTTGCCGGGCAGAAACTGGGTATGCCCCACCTCGCCGTGCATCGCACCGATGGTATTGGCTGACAGCGCGCCGGAGTCCACCAGCATGAGGGCCGCCATCGCATGACCGCTGAAAAATTCGGTCCGGCGGCAGTCGTAGGCAAGGGTGGATATGGCCGAAACCACGTTGCTGTCGCCCATCCCGTTGCCGAACCCGGTTTCCATCCCGTGAATCGCCACGACGACCGATGCCGGCACCCCAAATCGGCGTTCAAGCGAGGCGTAAAAGTCGGGGTTCTGGGCAATTCGGCGGCGGCCCTGGCTGACGATGGTGTCGGCACCCCGGATCCGCATGAATTCTTCAATGCTGTAGCGAAATGACCGCTGGTTGCGGTCGGCGGCGATGGTGCGTGTGGCGTATTGCGCACTGGCAAGTGCGGCTAACCCGCGCTGGCCGACGCCCTGCGCCGCGGCCTCGGCGGCGAATTGTTGTTTCCAAGTGTTGAAACCGCTCGAATCGTTGCCGCATTGGGCGGCATGGCTGGCGGTTGCGGCCAACGACAGGCTGGCTGCGGCGAGAATGGTCTTGAACATTAATTGGCTCCAAATGTGATACGCGACGACCCTAGCAGATCGTGGCTGCTATCCAATATCGGAGTCGCATCGTTGGGGGCACAATTTCCGGCTTTGCAGGGCGTAAAATGGGTTCAAACCCATCTTACCTTTTTCCCCGCCACTGAAACAGCCGTTCGTTGGCGACACAGGCCGCGACGATCTCGGCCACCTTGCGCGCCCGCGTGTCGGGCCGTTTGGCGTTCTTCAGGATTTTGAGCGCGCCGCGTTTGACGGACTTGGGGAAGCCATCCCAAATCGTCGCGGTTCCGGGTGTCGCGGCAAAGGCAGTTGCCAGTTCGGGTGGGATCACGCCGTTTTCCACACCGTCCAGCGCCGCCCATGCCCCATCGGCCTGCGCCCGCGCCACGACCGCCAGCCCCGGCGCCATCATCTGCCCGGCGGCGGTCAGGCGGGCGACCTTTTCCTTGTTGACCCGGCGCCAGTTGCTTCCCGGCTTGCGGCGGCTGATATAGAGCATCGTGCGCGCGGCATCCTTGGCGCGGGGCAGGCTGTCGACCCAGCCAAAGCACAACAGCTGATCGACGATGTCGGCATACGGCACATGGCGGGCGGGATCGGCCGCCTTGAACGTCATCAGCCGGTCGCGCAGGTCGGCGCGGGACGCGATGGCGACTTCGGGCGCGTCAGTCAGCGGGCGCGTCGGCATCGGTCACGGGTAGGATGGGTTTGAACCCATCTTACGTCCGCACCCCGGCAAACCGTTCGGCCCAGGCCGCGCGTTCGTCGTCGGTGATCTTGCGGAAAGTCACTTCGGGCACGGTGAACGGATGGCCACCCTTCAGCGCGGTAAGCACCGCGGGCACGTCAGTCGGCCAACCAGTCCCGGTTGCATTCATGGCCATCAGCAGCTCGTCGGCCGCGTCGGGGATGAAGGGGGCTGACAGCACCGCGTAGAACGGGATCAGGTTCAGCGCCAGCCGGATTTGCGCAGCGGCGCGGTCGGGGTCAGTCTTGAACACCGTCCATGGCGCGACCGCCTGCAGATATTCGTTGCCCACAACCCAGATCGCCCGCAATTCGGCGGCGGCTTTGCGCACCTCGATGGCATCCATGTGGGCCTGATAGGTGGCAACGCGGGCGGTCAGATCGGCGATCAGCGCGGTTTCGTCGGGCCCTAATTCACCCGCCGCTGGCACCGTTTCGTCGAATTTCGACCGGCAGAATTTGGTCACCCGGCTGACGAAGTTGCCCAGCACATCGGCCAGATCCTTGTTCACGTCGATCTGGAACGCCGCCCACGTGAATTCGGCGTCCGATGTTTCCGGCGCGTGCGACAACAGCCACCAGCGCCAGTAATCGGGCGGCAAAATCTCCAGCGCCTGATCCATGAACACGCCACGCCCGCGCGACGTGCTGAACTGGCCGCCGTCGTAATTCAGGTAATTGAACGATTTGATATAATCGACCAGCTTCCACGGTTCGCCCGATCCAAGGATCGTCGCCGGAAAGCTAAGTGTGTGAAACGGCACGTTGTCCTTGCCCATGAACTGCGTATAGCGCACGTCGTCGGCGCCCTTGTCGGTGCGCCACCAGCGTTCCCAGTCGGTGCCTTTGCCCGCATCGACCCATTCCTGTGCACAGGCGATGTATTCGATCGGGGCGTCGAACCAGACGTAGAACACTTTGCCCTCCATCCCCGGCCAGTCGGCGTCGCCGCGTTTGACCGGCACGCCCCAGTCGAGGTCGCGGGTGATGCCGCGGTCCTGCAATCCGTCGCCGTCGTTGAGCCACTTTTTGGCGATGGAGGTTGTCAGGATCGGCCAGTCGGTCTTGGAATCGATCCACGCCTGCAACTGGTCGCGCATGTCGCGCTGGCGCAGGTACAGATGCTTGGTTTCGCGCAGTTCCAGATCGGTCGACCCGGAAATGGTCGAATGGGGGTCGATCAGGTCGGTCGGGTCAAGCTGCTTGGTGCAGTTGTCGCATTGGTCGCCACGGGCGGATGAGAAGCCGCAATTCGGGCACGTGCCTTCGATATAGCGGTCCGGCAGGAACCGCCCGTCGGTGACCGAATACATCTGCTTTTCGGTGATCTCGCGGATCAGGCCACGGGCGTCCAGAACACCGGCAAACGCTTGGGTGAGGTTGCGGTTCTGAACTGACGATGACCGCCCGAAATGGTCGAACGACAGCCGGAAACTCGCTGCGATATCGGCCTGCACCGTGTGCATTTCGGCGCAGTATTCTGCCACCGGCCGGCCTACCTTGGCGGCGGCAAGTTCGGCGGGGGTGCCGTGTTCGTCGGTGGCGCACAGAAACAGCACCTCGTGACCCCGCGCCCGCAGGTATCGGGCGTAAAGATCGGCGGGCAACTGGCTGCCCACCAGGTTGCCCAGATGCTTGATCCCGTTGATATAGGGGATCGCCGAAGTGATAAGATGCCGCGCCATGTGCTCGCCCTGCTGATACTGTCGCGGCTTACGCGATTGACCGGGGGCGGGCAAGAACTGCGGCTATTGGGCGGTGTAGGCCCCATCGACCAGATGATAGCTGCCGGTGATGAAACTGGCGCGGTCCGATAGCAGAAAGCAGACCAGATCGGCGACCTCTTGCGACGTTCCCAGCCGGCCGATCGGGTGCAGGGCGACCAGCCCGTCGCGCATCTCGTTGCTGATATTGTCCAGCAGCGGCGTCGCGATGAAACCGGGGCCGACGGCATTGATCCGGATCCCCTTGGCCGAATATTCCAGCGCCGCGGATTTGGTCAGGCCGACGACGCCATGCTTGGCCGCGACATAGGCGCAGGACTGCGCGATACCGACCGACCCGAGAATGGACGCCATGTTGACGATCGCCCCGCCCCCAGCCTTTTCGATCGCTGGAATCCCGTAGCGCAGGCCCAGAAAAACCCCGGTCAGGTTGATGGCGATGACCTTTTGCCAATCATCGACTGCATACTCCCCGGTCGGCTTTTGCGGCCCGCCGATCCCGGCGTTATTGACCAGCAGATGCAGCCCACCAGTTTCTTTGACGGCGAAATCGACCATCGCCTTGACGGCGCTGTCGTCGGCAACGTCGGCGGCGCAGGCGTGAGCCTTGCCGCCTGCCTTGGTAATCGTATCGACGGTTTTCTGTGCATCGGCCTTTTTCAGGTCGGCGACGATGACCGTCGCGCCAGCAGCGGCAAGCGTGATCGCGCAGGCCTCGCCGATACCCGATGCACCACCGGTCACGATGGCGGTCTTGTTCTTGAAATGGATGTCCATGGCGGTTTTCCTTTGTTCGGAACAAGGTCAACCGCCGGACATGCCTTCAGGTTTCGTCACGCTCGCGTGACCGCCCGAGCAGGCGGCCGATATAGAAACTGGTGCGTGGCGCGTAGACATAGCGGGTCTTGCGTGTGGCAGGACGTGCCCGCATCCGGATCAGGCCGAAAACGACCAGTGCAACGTGACCCAGCGCGATGACCACGAACAGGGCGGGCGGGCCGAACCCTTGGATCAGCAACGACGTCCCGTAAGGCGCACCAATGGCCCCGACCGCGTAAAAGAACATCAGTGCCGCCGACAGTTCGATCCTGTCGTCCTGACCGGCAAAATCGTGGGCATGGGCGGCCGAGACGGAATAGATCGGGAATGTGGTAAAACCAAAGATGGCGGCGGCAATCATGACCCCTGTCGCCCCGGTCTGCGCCACCCCGACCGTCAGTGCGCAAGACACGATGGCCGCCGCCGACAGCCAGATCAGCACCCAACGCCGGTCGTATTTGTCGGCCAGCCAACCGATGGGATACTGCGCCACGGCCCCGCCCGCGACAAAGGCGGCGAGGAAATACCCGATCTGGTTGGGTGCCAGCCCGACCTCGGCCCCATAGATCGGGCCGACCATGCGGAACGACGCCGCCGACAGCGCCGCGACGACGACCCCGACTGTCGCAAGCGGCGAGATGTTCCATGCCATGCGGGGCCGCAGCCTTGTCGTTGATGACGTGACGGGCAGCGCCACCTTGGTCACCGCCATCGGCAGGATCGCCGCACAGCACAGGATCGTCAGCAGGTTGTAGGCGATATAGGTGGGCATGTCAGTCAGATAGCCGATCATCCCCTGCGCGATCAGCGATCCGCCGATGTCGACGACGCGGTAAGTGCCCATCGCGCGGCCACGGGTTTCGTTGGTGACCTTGGCCTGCAGGAACGCCTCGATTACCGTATAGGATCCGGCAACGCAGATGCCCGATGCGATGCGGAACAGCGACCACCAATAGGGGTCTGTGACCATGATATGCGCCGCGATTCCGATCGCCCCCATCGCGGTGAAGGTGGCAAAGGCGCGACTGTGGCCAACGCTGCCCATCAGCCGCGGCGCGTACCAGCAACCGATGAAGAACCCGAAAAAGTGGGCCGACCCCAGAAACCCGACTTCGGCCTTGGTGAACCCGTTTGTCAGCCCCGTCAGCACGTCAAGCGGCCCCATCGCCCCCGACGACAGTTGCAAAAGCACAACCGACGCAAACAGGGCCGCGAATGAAATCAAGATCCGCATGGTCGCACCTTGGGTCGGCATGGCCGGGGGTGCAATGGCAAAACCAGCTTGTCGGCGTGGCCGCAGCGGGCTACCTCGGTCGCCAAATCAGACAGGGGCAGCAGTTGAAGCAGATCGCATTAGGGCAAACCGGGATCATGGTCAGCGACTGGTGCCTTGGCACCATGACTTATGGCAATCAGACGCCCGAGGCTGACGCCCACGCCCAGATCGACATGGCTTTGGACGCGGGCATCAATTTCATAGACACCGCCGAAATGTATCCGGTAAATCCGGTCGCCAAGGCGACCGCAGGTCGGTCCGAAGCCATAGTCGGGACATGGCTGGCCAAATCCGGGCGGCGCAGGGACGTTGTCATCGCCACCAAGATCAGTGGCCCGAACGGCGGGATCAAGCGGGGCGGCGCGGGCTTTGACGGGACCAACATTGCGCAAGCGGTCGAGGACTCGCTGAAACGGTTGCAGACCGATGTCATCGACCTTTACCAACTGCATTGGCCGACGCGCGGGTCGTACGCATTTCGTCAAAACTGGACCTATGACCCGTCCAAGCAGGACCGCGCAAAGACGATGGACCACATGGCCGACGTGCTGGGGGCGATGGAAAAGGTCATCGCGTCGGGCAAGGTCCGCGCCTTTGGCCTGTCGAATGAAAGCTGCTGGGGTACGACTAAATGGATCGATGTCGCGGCGCAAATGGGGGGCCCCCGCGTCGCGTCGGTGCAGAACGAATATTCGCTGATGTGCCGCCTTTACGATACCGACATGGCTGAAATGGCCGTCAACGAAGATGTGACGCTGTTGTCCTTTTCCCCTCTCGCCGCCGGGTTGCTGACCGGCAAATACCTGCATGGCGCGGTGCCAGCAGGCAGCCGCAAATCGCTCGTCGCGGACCTTGGCGGGCGGCAAAGCCCCCGGCTGGACGGCGCGGTGCAGGCTTACGTCGATCTGGCGACCGCGCACGGGATCGACCCGGTGCATATGGCGATGGCATGGCAGCGGACCCGGCCTTTTCCGATTTCAGCGATTTTCGGCGCGACGACCAAGGAACAGTTGGCGCATCTGCTGCAAGGTGACGGGCTGACCCTGTCCAAGGACACGATCAAGGCGCTTGACCAGACCCACCGGGCGCACCCGATGCCCTATTGACGGAGCTTGTTGGTTCTGGGGAGCCTCCGGCAGGAGTAGTTATGGCAAAGTGAATGGCTTGCGTTAGCCCGCGAAATCGCCGACCACTTGAGCAAAACAGAAGGGGACCCGCGATGCCGCTGGAAATGAACCAAGAGGTGTTTATCACCTGTGCCGTCACCGGGGCGGGGGGAACGCAGGATCGCAGCCCACATGTGCCGCGATCGCCCAAGCAGATCGCCGACAGCGCCATCGCGGCGGCCAAGGCGGGCGCGTCCATCGTCCATTGCCACGTGCGCGACCCCGAAACCGGCGCACCTTTGCGCACGCTGGCCTATTTCCGCGAAGTGACCGATCGCATCCGGGATTCCGAAACCGACGTCGTGCTGAACCTGACGGCGGGCGTTGGCGGCGACATCTATTTCGGCAGCACGGAATCGCCGTTTCCGGTGTCCAACACAACCGACATGGCGGGTGCAACCGAACGCATGGCCCATATCGCCGAAAACCTGCCCGAGATTTGCACGCTGGACTGCGGCACCATGAACTTTGCCGAGGCCGATTATGTGATGACCAACACCCCCGGTATGCTGACCGCAATGGGCGGGATGATGACCGGGCTGGGCGTCAAGCCGGAAATCGAGGCGTTTGACACCGGCCATCTGTGGTATGCCAAGCAACTGGTCAAGGACGGCGTGCTGGACAGCCCCGCACTGGTGCAACTGTGCATGGGCGTGCCGTGGGGCGCGCCCGACGACCTGAATACCTTCATGGCGATGGTCAACAACGTGCCGGACGACTGGACGTTTTCGGCCTTTGCGCTGGGCCGCAACCAGATGGCCTATGTCGCCGCCGCCGTGCTGGCGGGGGGCAATGTGCGCGTCGGGCTCGAGGATAATCTGTGGCTGGGCAAGGGGCAGTTGGCGACCAACGCGCAACTTGTCGAACGGGCGGTGACGATCATCGAAAACATGGGTGCACGGGTGATCGGGCCTGCGGATGTGCGGGCGCGCTTGGGGCTGGTGAAACGGGCACCCCGATGAGGGCACTCGCGGCGCTTTTGTTGCTTGGCGCCTGTACCGCAACTGCAGTGCCGCCCGCGCCGCCTGTGTCCCTGCGCAATGTCGCGGCCCCGATCGGCAGTCAGGTCAACGTGACTGCAGCTGATCTCACGGGTGACTGGATGGTGCGTCAGATTCTTGCCGAGAATGCTTTCCGCCCAGGTTATGAGTTTGGCTTTGCCCGTGCTGACAGCGGACTGAGCCTGCAGTGGGAGGCGGTGGGCTGCAGCGAAGTCGCCAACCTCTGCGAAAGCTTTTCCGCGAATGTCGACTATGCCGCGGATGGCCCGGGCCGATGGGTTCGAACGGGCAGCCCCGACGCAGCATCCGGCGCCCCGGCGCGATTCTGGATCTTGTGGACGGACATAGATCGCCGCACCTTGGCGATCGGCGACCCCAAAGGAAGTTTTGCCATGATCATCGACCGACGGTCGAGCGGGGGGGACGACCGGATCATCGCTGCGCGCGAAATCCTCGATTGGTACGGCTTTGACGTGGCCGACCTTGTCGACGTTCGCCGATGAAAAGGTGCCAAAGGCAAGGGATATGAGAAACATGACCAAAGACGGCAGGCAGACGGCGGCAATCATCGGTGGTGGCGTGATCGGCGGCGGCTGGGCTGCGCGGTTCCTGCTGATGGGCTGGGATGTGCGGGTCTATGACCCCGACCCCGAAAGTCAGCGCAAGGTGGGCGAGGTGCTGGATAACGCCCGCCGGTCGCTGCCGGGGCTGTCCGATGTCGCGCTACCTGACGAGGGCGCGATGACGTTCCATGACTCGATCACGGACGCGGTCGAAGGGGCGGCGTGGATACAGGAAAGCGTGCCCGAACGCCTTGATCTGAAACACAAAGTCTACGGCACCTTGCAGCAATCCTGCGACGGCGACGCGATCATCGGGTCGTCTACGTCGGGGTTCAAACCCTCGCAGTTGCAGGAAAACGCGGCCCGGCCGGGTCAGATCATCGTCACCCACCCTTTTAATCCAGTCTATCTGCTACCCTTGATCGAACTGGTGCCCAGTCCGGCCAACACCCCCGCGATGATCGCCCGTGCCAAGGATGTGCTGACCGGCATCGGCTGTTACCCCCTGCACGTGCGCAAGGAAATCGACGCCCATATCGCCGACCGCTTCCTGGAAGCTGTCTGGCGCGAGGCGCTGTGGCTCATCAAGGACGGTATCGCCACGACCGAAGAAATCGACAACGCCATCCGCTATGGGTTCGGACTGCGTTGGGCGCAGATGGGCCTGTTCGAAACCTATCGCATTGCCGGGGGCGAGGCCGGGATGCGGCATTTCATCGAACAGTTCGGCCCGTGCCTAAGCTGGCCGTGGACCAAGCTGATGGATGTGCCCGAACTGACCGAAGACCTGATCGACGCGGTGGCGGGCCAGTCGGACGCGCAATCGGGGATGCACACGATCCGCGAGCTCGAACGGACGCGGGACAACAATCTGGTGACCATCCTGCGCGGGTTGAAGGTCCGCGATTGGGGCGCGGGCAAACTGCTGAATGCGCAGGACGCCCGGATCGGTGTCGCCAAGGTTGATCTGGACGCCACAGCGCCCATCATCACCGTGGATCGCGCCGTGCCGCTCGACTGGACCGATTACAACGCTCACATGAACGAAGCCCGCTATCTGCAGGCCTTTGGCGATGCCACCGACAGGATGATGGCACTGGTCGGCTGCGATGCGGATTACATCGTCTCTGGCGGCAGCTATTTCACCGCCGAAACCCATATCCGCCATCTGGGCGAGGTCCGGGCTGGCGCGAAGATCAGGGTGGAAACACAGGTTCTGGCGGGGGCGGGCAAGAAGATGCACCTGTTCCATCGGATGTTCGAGGGGACACGCGAACTGGCTACGGGTGAACATATGCTGATCCACGTCAGCCTTGCCACCCGCAAGGCCAGCGAACCGTCGGCCAAGGTCGCGGCGTTGCTGGCAAGGGTGGTCAAGGCCCACGCCAATTTACCGCGCCCGACAGGCGCAGGTGCCGCAGTGGGCGTGCGTTGAAACGGGTGCTGATTACCGCTGGGGCCAATGGCATCGGGCTGGCGATGGCGCAAGCGTTTGTCGCGGACGGCGCGCAGGTCTGGGTGACGGATGTGGACGCGGAGGCGATCGCCGCCTTGCCGCCGACGATCCGGGGCACGGTGCTGGATGCAAGCGATGAACCTGGGTTGGCGGCACTGATCGGGCAGGTCAAAGCCGCATGGGGCAGCATTGACGTGCTGTGCGCCAACGCCGGGATCAAGGGGCCGACCGCCCTGATCGAGGACGTGGCGCTGGCCGACTGGCGGGCCTGCCTTGCGGTCAATCTGGACGGCGCGTTTCTGGCTGCCAAACACGTGGCGCCACTGATGAAGGCGCAGAAATCCGGGGTCATGACCTTCACCAGTTCGACCGCCGGGCTGTTCGGTTATCCGGGCCGCAGCCCGTACTCCGCCGCCAAGTGGGCCGTCATCGGCCTGATGAAAACCGCCGCGATGGAACTGGGGCCGTTCGGCATCCGCGCCAACGCCATCGCGCCGGGATCGGTCGAAGGGCCGCGGATGGAGGCGGTGCTGCAGGCCGAGGCCACCGCCAAGGGCATGACCCGCGATCAGGTCTATCAGGGCTATGCCAAGGGCACATCGATGCAAACCTTCGTCACCGCCGATGATATTGCCAACATGGCGGTATTTCTGGCGTCAGACGGGGCGCGGCATGTATCGGGGCAGGTTTTGACGGTCGACGGACATACGGTGAATCCCGACCCACAGATCTAGGTAATTCTTTTGCGCAATGCCCCCAGATGGTCGGCCAACTGGCGCGGACTGACAGATGCCTCGCGCACCAGCGTGTCGAAATGCCGGGTCATCGCCTGGACCCGTTCACTGTCGCGGAACACCAGATAGCTTTGGCCAAGGTAGATCACTGCCAGGAGCGGTCCGAACACCGTGACCGGGGCCGAAAACAACCGCCGCGCGTCGAACAGATACAGTCGCAGCGATGGATAAAGCTGGTCGTGCAGGGCCAGCAGCCGGTCAATCTGGGCGCGGCGGACATCTGCGGGCAGGTCCGCATAATAGCCTGTGCCGCTCGCAAAGGCGTCCATCTCATACAACGGCATGGCGATCTCATAGTCCGACAGCGCGCCGCGCATCCACGTCAGACGGTCCTGCGAGGCGCCGATCGCCTGTTCGGTGGTGCGGCCCAGCGAGGGGCCATATTCCCACGCCAGCGTGTCGTGCGTCTTCAACATGTCGGGCAGGCCGGCAGGAACGTGGCGGATCTTGTAACCGGCCGCTTCGCGATGCCAGGCAAAGATCCGTTCGTCGACCAGCGCGCGCGGCGCCTCGGTCATCGACATCGCTGCCGCGATCAGGTCGGCGGCACGTTCGGGGCGGGCGGTCAGGCCCAGCAGCCAGTCGGCCGAAACACCGAGTGCGACCGCGCATTCGGCAACCACCTGCGCGTTGGGCAGGCGGGTGCTGTCAGCCATCAGAAGCTGCGACAGAGTCGAACGGTCGACACCCACCGCACGGCCAAGGGCGGCCTGGGTCAGCGCTTTTTCCGCCATCCCCTGCGCCAGACGGTCGCGGAACAGCGCGGCGCGTTCGCGTTTGTCGGTTTTCGCTGACATTGTTGTGTAAAGTCACCAAAGTTGGGTAAATGTTGCTTATAACCAGAATGTCCGTTTGTCCACTGTCATGCTACTGACATGAACAGTGCCGGGGGACATCGGCCGATTGGGAATGGTAATGCAAAACAAAACCTTGCGGGCGGTCGAATGGCCGACTGTCTGGCTCGCGCTGGGATGTTATCTGACATGGGCGCTGGCAATCTTCGGGGTTGCCGCATGGTCGGTGGCTGCGGCGATGCCGCTTACCATCCTCGCGGCGGCGCTGCATTCGTCACTGACGCACGAGGTGATCCACGGCCACCCTTTCCGCAACAAGACGCTGAGCGCGGCCTTGGTCTGGCCGCCGCTGACCCTGTTCATCCCCTTCGCCCGGTTCCGTGACAGTCACCTGGCGCACCACCGGGATTCGCGCCTGACTGACCCTTATGATGATCCCGAAAGCAACTACATGGACGCCGCTGACTGGGACCGTCAGTCGTCGGTGATGCGCACGATCCGCGGTTTCAATAACCGACTGGCCGGGCGGTTGTTGATCGGGCCAATGCTGGGACAGGTCTGCTGGATGCGGGCCGACTGGGCGGCGGTCCGGGCCGGTGATCGAACCGTGCTGCGCGGCTGGGTCTGGCACCTGCCGGCAGTGGCCGCGGTGCTGGCGGTGGTGACAGTGTCGGCAATGCCGGTCTGGGCCTATCTGATCTGCGCCTACTGCGCCTTGTCGATCCTGAAGATCCGCACCTTTCTGGAACATCAGGCGCATGAACGGTCCCGCTGTCGCACCGTCATCATCGAGGATCGGGGGCTACTGGCCTTCCTGTTCCTGAACAACAATTTTCACGCCGTCCACCACATGCACCCAAGGGTGGCGTGGTATCGGCTGCCGCACCTTTATTTCGCTCAGCCCGACCGGTTTCTGGGTCGCAACGGCGGCTATCGGTTCGCGTCCTACGGCGAGGTTTTCCGGCGCTATTTCCTGACTGCAAAAGACCCTGTGGCGCATCCGCTCTGGCGCCGCTGAAGCGTTCGCAGCATAGGGCGGCATGGCCCTGTGGATACCGATCACGATATTTGCCGCCTTCGCGCAGACCCTGCGGTTCATGCTGCAAAAGCAGTTGCGCGGCGCGGCCCTGTCGACGGCAGGGGCGACCTATGCACGGTTCCTCTACTCCGCTCCCCTCGTGGCGATCATCGCGCTGGGCTACGGCCGGATCAGCGGCCAGGAGATCCCCGCGATCCCCACCCGGTTCTGGGCCTACGCCCTTGCCGGGGGAACGGCGCAGATTTTGGCGACGATGTGCGTTGTCGCCCTGTTCGGGCACCGCAACTTTGCGGTCGGCATCACCTTCAAAAAGACCGAAGTGCTGATGTCTGTGCTGGTCGGCCTCGTGATCTTGGGCGAAGGCGTCAGCGCCTGGGGCCTCGGCGCGATCCTGGTGGGATTGGGCGGGGTAGTGCTGTTGTCGGACCCGCCAGCGGCGACGGGACCGTGGCGGACGCGGATACTCAACCGGGCCACTGCGCTGGGTTTGACTTCGGGGCTCTTCTTTGCGGTGTCGGGGGTCGGATACCGTGGTGCGTCGTTGTCGCTTGGCTCAGGCGACACGTTTCAGCGGGCGGTGGTGACATTGGCCTGCGTTACCGCGTTTCAGGTCCTGGCAATGACACTTTGGCTGACATGGCGCGAACGCGGCCAGATCGGCGCGGTACTGCGGTCATGGCGGGTCGCCGGGCTGGTCGGGTTGACGAGCATGGCCGGGTCGATCGCCTGGTTCACCGCATTCACCTTGCAGACGGTCGCCTATGTGAACGCGCTGGGCCAGGTCGAACTGGTGTTTTCGCTGATCGTCGGGGCGCTGGTGTTCGGTGAACGGATCAGCACGCGCGAATGGCAGGGGCTGGCGTTGTTGACCGCATCGATCGGGCTGTTGGTGCTACTGACCTAAAGGATGTCGATGACCGAGCCGCGTCACCAGATGCGCCTCGTCGTCATTGCGAAAGAACGGGACAAGGGCTGGCGGGGCAGGGTTGGCTACGCGGGCGGCGATTTCGGCCAGTACCACCTCGGTGATGAACGGCAAATCGAAATGACGGGCGCGGTCCAGGGGCACCCATTGGAGATACGCCAGCTCGTCCTCGGCCCCTGAAAAATCATCCGGGTCGGTCAGCAGGTGGTCGGC